>WTAG01000308.1 GCA_013139755.1 Methylomarinum sp.
TCGGCGGCTAATAACATACGCGCCAGTTTTGGGTCGGTGGGGATTTTAGCTAATTGCCTACCCATAGGGGTGATTTTCCCCTCTTTATCTAAGGCATTCACCTCATGTAATGAGTTTTTACCATCCCGAATCATTTTGTCTTCAGGTGGCTCAACAAAAGGAAAATCTTCTATATCACCTAATTTTAAAGAGGTCATCTGTAAAATAACGGATGATAAATTTGTCCTTAAAATTTCAGGTTCGGTAAACTCAGGACGCGCCAAATAATCTTCTTCTGAATATAAGCGAATACATATCCCTTCAGCCACACGACCACATCGCCCTGCTCTTTGGTTAGCACTGGCTTGTGAAATTTTTTCTATCGGTAAGCGTTGAATTTTACTGCGATGACTGTATCGGCTAATACGGGCATGACCGGTATCAATCACACTTCTAATACCTGGAACTGTCAACGAGGTTTCTGCCACATTCGTCGCCAGCACAATGCGTGACTTACCTTGAGGTTTAAAGACTCTTTCTTGCTCACTCACACTTAACTTTGAATACAAAGGAAGAATGTCACAACGCGCTGGGTTATGTTTTTTTAATGATTCCGTGGTTTCTCTAATTTCTCGCTCACCATTAAGAAAAATTAGAATATCCCCCGGTAAATCACGATGCAATTCATCAACTGCATCAACAATCCCCTGTTGTAAATCAGCTGAAGTTTCATCATCCTCTTCAATTAATTCAATCGGTCGGTAACGCATTTCCACAGGATATGTACGCCCTGATACATTGATAATAGGCGCATCACTAAAGTGTTTGGAAAAACGTTCTGGATCAATGGTCGCTGAAGTAATAATCAACTTTAAATCAGGACGCTTGGGCAATAGCCAGCGCATATAACCCAATAAGAAATCAATATTTAAACTACGCTCATGCGCTTCATCAATGATGATGGTGTCATATTGATTAAGATAGGGATCATTTTGTGATTCTGCCAATAAAATCCCATCGGTCATTAGCTTAACTAATGATCTATCATGGGTTTTATCTAGGAAACGAACTTTATAACCAACCGACTCCCCTAATTTTTGCCCTAACTCTTCGGCAATTCTGTCGGCGACGGTACGGGCAGCAATTCGTCTAGGCTGAGTATGTCCAATAAAACCAGCAACACCACGCCCAATTTCTAAACAAATTTTAGGTATTTGGGTGGTTTTACCTGAGCCAGTTTCTCCACATAAAATTAATACTTGGTTTTTCTTAATTAATTCTGCAATTTGATCTTTTTTTGCTGTGACCGGTAAATCTGGATAGCTAATAACAGGAACAGTTGTTTTACGGCGATTTCGCTTAGCTATAGCCTGCTCTATTTGCCCACCCAATGCGACTAATTTTGGTTCTGATATCTTGCCTTTCCTATAATCACTGCGTAATCGATCTAATTGCCGCTTAAAACGTTGCTTATCTACGTTCATACAAGATGACAATTGAGCGGAAAGTTGTTTGATTAAATCGAGACTAGGCATTAAAGAAACTCAAGCAAATAGGCGTATTATAACCTCACTGGTTTATCACGACCTCTAAGAAATGAAGTATTGTTTTGAAATAGTTGAACTTTATAGGTATATTTACTTCTAAATTTGACTTATCTCTATCTATTTAAGCAACTGCAATGCTAACTTCAGTCTCAGGCTTTCAATCGGGAATACAAGGGAGAGATTCTTCGCAGCATAGTTTCGCCTATAAAAACAACCAAACTGAAGATTTAAAAAAAACCAGTACTGATAATACACTTAAGTCTGAATCATCAAAACTGCAACAGAAAGCTCTTGAAGAGCTCAGTAAAGCAGAACAAGCAACTGTCCAGAAATTAAAAAACCGCGATAATGAAGTTAAAGCTCATGAGCAGGCACATTTAAGTGCCGCAGGTGGAATTGCTACTGGTGGTGCCAGCTTCAGTTACACATCTGGGCCTGATGGAGTGCGTTATGCGACAGGTGGTGAAGTTAGTATAGATACATCCCCCGTACATGGAGACCCCGCAGCAACCTTAAGAAAAGCCGATATCATTCGGCGAGCAGCATTGGCTCCTGCCTCACCATCAGCCCAGGATCAATCTGTTGCAAATAGTGCTTCAACAATGGCATCAAAAGCCAGAGCCGAATTAATTCAACAAGAACAAGAAACACCCACAGCTGATAAAAACAAAAAAACGGAAGACAACAATGATCAATCAAGCAACAACCAGATCAGCAATGATGCCAGTGCGATTACCGGCGCTCTGATTGATATTGCTGTTTAATACTAAATATCAACAACCAAATTAGGGTTGAATGTATCAACCACTTTTCTCCCTACATAACCCCGTGGGTTACTTAATATTCTTGCCCCTGCAATTCTATAATCCCCAGGGCTATGAATATGCCCATGGAACCAGGCATCAATTTCATATTCATGAAACAGGTATTTTAGATCATTACAATAAGCTAGTTTCTTAAGTGCATTTGAAGCGTCATTCCAGCTCCACTCGGTAGGTGCATGATGGGTAACAACAATAGTTTTACCGTCAAAAGGTTTTTCCAATTCCTCTTCTAACCATTGTTTTGAGACATAATGAAGCTTAGAAAAAAAGATTTGATTAAATGCTTCATCATTAAATGTTATTTTTCTAAAATCATTTAATGACTTACCTACAGCTACTGCTTTTTCATCGCCTTCCACATAAAGATCCGTCCATAAACTACAACCAAGAAAGCGAATACCTTTATAAATAAAGGTATTATTTTCTAAGAAACAAACATTACTTCCTGCACATTCTGCCTTTATTGTTTGCAATACTTCATTATATTCACAGCCATAAAACTCATGATTTCCAGCCACATAAATAACCGGTTTATCTAGTGTTTTAAGCCAATCCAAACCTTGCTTAAAGATACCAATATCACCTGCCGCTACTATTAATTCAGCATCATTATCCGGTGCGCTTAAAGCACCAAATTCCAAGTGAATATCAGAAAAATAATTTATCCTCACAATTTAACTCTTATGTCTAATCCGTATGGAGTATAATTATTCAGTATAACATCTTTGTCATATAACAAGCTTATAGCTTAGGAAGCTGAAGTAAATAACACCCAAATTAACATGGTTTTTCTGGATGTTTTTTAGTAGCAGTTCCTTAGATTAAGATTATCTCTATTCAATTCAGAAAACATTATCATGTCAATTAGCCCTAGAAAACAAACAAGCCAAGTCATGGTTGGCGATATTAAAGTCGGTGGCGGCGCACCTATCGTTGTGCAATCAATGACCAACACAGATACAGCTGACATTGCTGGATCCGTTAAACAAATAATGGAGCTGTCCACTGCTGGCTCTGAACTGGTTAGAGTCACCGTTAATTCTGAAGAGGCTGCTAAAGCAGTTCCTGAAATTCACAACCAACTCATTCAAAAAGGTTTTTCAGTGCCTATCGTGGGTGACTTTCATTTTAATGGCCATAAACTATTAGAAAAATACCCTGCTTGTGCAGAAGCATTAGCTAAATACAGAATCAACCCTGGTAATGTGGGACGTGGTAAAAACCGTGACCCTCAATTCCAGCAAATGATTGAATTTGCTTGCCAATATAACAAACCTGTTCGCATTGGTGTTAACGGCGGCAGTCTTGATCAATCTGTGTTAATGCGTTTATTAGATGAAAACAGACTAAAGGACACACCACAAGAACTACCCGCGATTACTCGTGAAGCGATTGTTGTTTCTGCCTTAGAAAGTGCAGCAAAAGCTCAAGAATATGGTTTAGGAGCAGACAAAATCATTTTATCCTGCAAAATTAGCAATGTGCAGGAATTAATCAATATTTACCAGGACCTTTCTAGCCGTTGTGATTATGCCTTGCACTTAGGTTTAACAGAAGCAGGTATGGGATCTAAAGGTATTGTGTCTTCATCTGCTGCCTTATCTGTATTAATGCAACAAGGTATTGGTGACACGATTCGTATTTCCTTAACACCTGAGCCAGGTGGCGCTAGAACAACTGAAGTTGTTGTAGCACAAGAAATATTACAAACTATGGGCTTCCGTTCGTTTACACCAATGGTAATCGCTTGCCCTGGGTGTGGCAGAACCACCAGTGATTATTTCCAAAAATTAGCTCAAGATATCCAATCTTTTTTACGCGCCCAAATGCCTTCTTGGAAAGTAAAATACAAAGGCGTTGAAGAAATGGAAGTCGCGGTGATGGGTTGTGTTGTAAACGGCCCTGGTGAAAGTAAAAATGCCAACATTGGTATTAGCTTACCAGGTACTGGCGAAAGCCCTGTTGCACCAGTTTATGAAGATGGTGAAAAAACAGTGACTTTAAAAGGCGATAGAATTGCTGAAGAATTTCAGGAATTAGTAGAACGTTATATTGAGTCTCACTACGGTACTCATTAAAAAAATAGAGTGTGGGGCGGACTTTAGTCCGCCATTCCTCTTCGTCTTATATTGTAATTCGGCGGACTAAAGTCCGCCCAACAATATCATTGACTCAAGCAATTTGGGTGTAATACCCAACCTACCGAATTATTAATCAGCTACTGTAGTCCATTTAGCAGCTAATTTGCCTGATGCAATTCCCAAACCAATACCAACAAGTAATGAGAAAGAAATCACAAGCAATGGATTATCCCAAGTAACATTAAGAAGTACTTCAGGAGTTAACATATTAGGTGTTTGTAGCAAGTAAGCAAAAGTTGCTGAATAACCAAGTACTGTTGCTGGAATACATGAAAGAACTTTCAAATTCGCAGCAAGACATGAAACGATGACTGAAGCACAAACAACAAACCCCGCCATAAAAGGAAAACCAAGCGTTGCATCCGCAGGAATATTAGTCAACTGAACCGCTGCGTACCAAGCCATAGCAACACCAAAAACACTACATATTGCTGTATTTTTTGCCGCCTCATCATTACCACCAAGCGCAAAATATGCTGCCCATGAAATAGTTGCCGCCCAGATTAAAAAAACACCCGCTAACGGACCCACTGCCAAAAATACAGCGGCACCAGCCAATACACCAATACTTACGGAAAGTGCTGTAAGACTATTCATATTAATATCTCCAAAAATTCACCTCATTAATAATTGTTGAGTAGGCTTTGCAGAGAGGCAGTACCACAAAACCTGACATAAATACTGAGTGGGCAAACAAATATAAATCATGCCGAGCCAAAGTATCTGGCAAATTTAAGCATACCCCAGCAAAATAAGCAAAATGCCCTATTCGTTCTCCATGCTCTGCTTAATAAAAGCAGAGGTAACTATATCCATAGTTGAAATATGATTCACATACCATTTTGGCCATGCATCTCTAACATAAACAGCTAAATCATCCGGATTATAACTACTTTCCCAAGCGGATATAACTAATTCTAATCCGTTTAAAGCATCAATGTGCTCGCCATGATGGCAATGATAGGCGGGAAAATTATATTTTTCCATCATGCCATTCTCTCGCTCAAAATGTGCTTTGGTATGTGCCAGCCACTCTTGACATAATGTCGTTATTTTTTCTGAGTCATTCGCAACAATAGCAACATTCACCTGATTAACAATATTTAGTTCATCGCGATGCACAACATTCATCGCATCCATAGCTACTTGAGGAATATCCTCGCACTCCAATACATTATTACTTTCCATTTTTTCACCTTATATCTTATATCCCAACTGCTCATTGTATAGCGCTGCAATTAAATTTGCCTGGTAAACCATCCCAACTAAGCGTCGCTCTGAGTTAACAATAGGTATTTGCCTATGCCCGTGAATAGACATTAAAGAAACAAGCTCTACTATATGCGCTGTATCAGGCAAGGTAAGAACCGAGCTGGTCATAATAATACCCACCGCTTCTGGTTTAGATGATATTACATCAGCACTACGATGTATAAAAGACCGGAATTTATCCTGAAAACTCTCATAGACATTTAAATCTATACATTTAAAAAAATCGTTCCAGGTAATAATACCAATTACGCGTTTTGAACGATCGATAACAGGCATCGCTTTTAGGTTTTTTTTACGCATCAGTTGCCAGGCATCTTCCACTTCCGTGCCAAACTCCACTGTTTCAATATCTCTTATCATAATATCTGCACACAAAACATTCCCTTTAATACGTTTAAAAGCATGTTCTTCAACTGAAGATAATAGATGACTAAGATCTGCTGGTGTCATATCAATGAATACGTCACTATCCTTCAATGCTGAGCTAAGATCATGCTCAGAAAACCCAACAGAGTGTATGGGTAATGTCATGTTATGACGCTGGGAGACAGACTTTTTTATAGGTAAAGGACTAGGGTAATCCCTATCCATTACCCAGCGATTAATGATAATAACCAATATCAACATAGTTAAAACATTGATCGCGACTGGAACCAAGACAAAAGAATAACCTAGCGATGTAATTGATGCGCCTGCCATTATGGGAGTTAAGCTGGTTGCAGCGCCTGGAGGATGTAAACAACGAAGCAACAACATTAAAAGGACTGAGCCCCCTACTGCTGTAGCTGCCGCCGTTGAGGTTTCTGATATATTTAAAGCACAAGCAACACCCACAAATGCAGAGACCAATTGTCCACCAACAAATGGCCAAGGTTGTGCTAATGGACTCGCAGGAATAAAAAAAAGAATAATAGCTGATGCTCCCATAGAAGCCACAATCATCGGGTAACCTGGCCAGGGAGAAATAACTTTAGTGATTAAAGCAATAAAGAAAATTGAACAAAAACAAGCTAGCAGAGAAATAAACTTAGCTTTAAACCCTAAATTAACAGGATCGATTGATAAGTATCTTAAAAAATGAAATATTTTCATCACTAAAAACAAGGTAAATTACTTTGGTTATAATTTACCAGTATTTCATTGCTTTTATGTAAAAACTTACCAAGCATCCTTGGTATTTGGAAAATTAATGGCTAAAAACACCTCGTCTATCCAGTTTAAACAAGAAACCAGCTAACCCATTTCAACAAACATATCTTTGATTGCACCACATTCAGGACATTCCCAATCATCAGGCACATCAGCCCAAAAAGTCCCAGGTATAATTCCACTGTCTGGATCACCTTCTGCTTCATCATAAATATGGCCACAAACTTTACATTTATATTTTTTAAATCCAGACATAAAACCACCTTAAAACAATATAAAACACAGAAGCATCGATCAATTATACTCCAAAAAAAAGTCATTTAAAATCACTAAAACAGACAAATTATCATCAAAAAAATAACCATCAAATCCCTTATTACTACTGGTCTAATTGCTATTAACAGGCGTATACTAGCAGCTAGAATCATTAACAAAAGCAGGGAGATATTAAGTATGTCTGATCTACAAAAATGGGATGTCGAAGACGAAGCGTTTTGGGAGTCTGAAGGCAAAAAAATAGCCAATCGTAATCTGTGGATTTCCATCCCCAGCCTATTAACTGGCTTTGCTGTTTGGTTATACTGGGGAATCATCACAGTACAAATGCTAAATTTGGGTTTTCCCTATGAAAAGTCGCAATTATTTACATTAATGGCGATTGCGGGGTTAACTGGAGCTACCTTACGTATTCCCAGCAGTTTTTTTATCCGTCTATGTGGTGGGCGTAACACCATTTTCTTTACCACTGCACTATTAATGATACCTGCATTAGGCGCAGGTATTGCTTTACAAGATAAAAACACACCATTTTGGGTATTTCAGATTTTAGCCTTATTATCTGGTTTTGGTGGCGGTAACTTTGCTTCCTCCATGTCCAACATTAGCTTTTTCTTTCCAAAAAAAGTACAAGGACTTGCGTTAGGGTTAAATGCAGGTTTAGGTAACTTTGGCGTTACCACTATGCAAATCCTAATCCCGCTTTCCATGACCTTTGGCTTATTCGGTGCATTGGGTGGAGATTCAATGGTTCTGGAAGCAACTTCAGGTACTTTGGTTGGTAAAATCCCAGCAGGCACTGAAACCTACATACAAAATGCTGGATTCATCTGGTTATTACTTCTTATTCCCCTCGCTTTTTTTGGCTGGTTTGGAATGAATAACATCCGTACAGAACAAGTCTCACCTAATATCGGCAATCCAATAGTCAGCTTTAGCATGATTAGCTTTATGCTGTTGATTAGTTTCATCAGTGCAATCTTTGGGTTATGGCTAATGCTACCGGAAGCCGTAAATGGCTCTGGCTTTAATGTTCCTAAAGAAATCGCATTATTTATTGTTATTGCATTAACGGTTTCTTTATTGAAAATCATTCCTGGTCAAATTGGTGAAAGTTTAGGTCGTCAATATCAAATTTTTGATAATAAACATACTTGGGTAATGAGTATTATTTACACCATGACCTTTGGTTCATTCATCGGTTTTGCAGCTTGTTTTCCATTAGCAATTAAAGTTATTTTCGGCTACCAACATGTATTAGTTGATGGCGTAATGAACCATGACATACCTAACCCTAATGGTCCCAGTGCATTAATGTATGCTTGGACAGGGGCATTTATTGGGGCTCTAATTCGTCCTGTAGGTGGAATGATTGCTGATAAATTTGGCGGCGCCTGGGTCACTCATGTGTGCTCATTTGTTATGGTTCTAAGTGCGGGTGGCGTTGCTTATTACATGAAAGCCGCATACGCATCTGCAACGCCTGAAGAGTTCTTTGTTCCTTTCTTGATTTTATTCTTGATTTTATTTGCTGCAACAGGGATTGGTAACGGTTCTACTTTCAGAACTATTTCTCAAGTTTTTCCAAAAGAGCAAGTAGGTCCTGTTTTAGGCTGGACATCCGCTGTTGCTGCTTATGGCGCTTTTTATATCCCTAAGGTATTTGGTGAACAAATCAAAGCGACTACTCCAGAAGTTGCCTTAATGGGATTTGCTGCATTCTATGTGGTTTGTATTATGATCAACTGGTGGTTCTATTTGCGTAAAGATGGTGAATTTTACAACCCATAGTACATTTTAATATCGCAAGCTGGGTAACTAAAGTTACCCAGCTTTTGTCGTTTTACTGAGTACATTATCATTACTCACTCTACAACGGCTTCAATATATTCCCTCAAATTCCAGGAGAAAAATCGATGAGTCATTTTTTAGACCGTCTTAGCTTTTTCAAAAAAACCCAGTCCACCTTTTCTGGTGGTCACGGCATAGTTACCAATGAAGATCGCCAATGGGAAGACGGCTACCGTAATCGTTGGCGTTTTGACAAAGTTGTTCGCTCTACCCATGGTGTAAACTGTACTGGTAGCTGCTCATGGAACATCCATGTTAAGAACGGCTTAGTTGCATTTGAAATGCAAGCAACTGATTATCCACGAACGCGCCCTGACATGCCTAACCACGAACCTCGTGGTTGTCCTCGTGGTGCAAGTTTCTCCTGGTATTTATACAGCCCATTACGAGTTAAACATCCATTAATTAGAGAGCGTCTGGTTTCTTTATATAGAGAAGAACGCAACTCAGGCAAAGACCCTGTTGAAGCATGGGCAGCTATTCAAGAAGACCCTGAAAAACGTCAAAAATACACCGCTGTTCGTGGTTTAGGTGGATTTGTTAGAGTTGACTGGGAAGAAGTTTCAGAAATTATTGCTGCTTCTAATATATACACCATCAAAGCACATGGCCCTGACAGAATAGCCGGTTTCTCCCCTATTCCAGCTATGTCAATGATTAGTTATGCAGCGGGCAGTCGCTATTTATCTCTAATCGGTGGTGCTTGTCTTTCATTTTATGACTGGTATTGTGATTTACCGCCAGCTTCTCCGCAAACATGGGGAGAACAAACGGATGTGCCTGAGTCGGCTGACTGGTATAACTCTACCTATATCGTTGTTGCCGGTTCTAACTTACCAATGACTCGTACACCGGATGCGCATTTCTATTCAGAAGTACGTTATAAAGGTACAAAAATTGTTGCCATTTCACCTGATTATGCAGAATACGTTAAATTTGCTGATTTGTGGATGCCTGCTAAACAAGGTACAGATGCAGCTATCTTTTTAGCTATGGGACATGTTGCCTTAAAAGAATTTTTCATTGACTCACAAGATGCTTATTTTGAAGAGTACGCACGTACTTACACTGATATGCCAATGCTGGTTGTATTGGATAAGCATAAAAAATCTTATGTAGGTGGACGTTTCGTACGTGCAGCTGATTTTGATGATTCTTTAGGTGAAGACAACAACCCAGATTGGAAAACTGTCGTTATCGATGAAAAAACCGGTGATATTATTGCTCCAAATGGTTCAATCGGTTTTCGCTGGGGCGAGGAAGGTAAATGGAATCTGGTTTCCAAAAAAGGCAGAAAAAACACCAAGCCACGTCTGAGTTTAATTTTTGATAAAGACGACACAGTTGATGTCTTATTCCCTGACTTCCAGACGGGTGTTGACGTTCCGATGAAACGGAAAGTCCCAGTTAAAAAGGTCACCTTGAATGGTAAAGAAGTTTTAGTTGCAACAGTTTTTGACATGCAACTTGCCCAATACGGTTTAGACCGCGGCTTAGGTGGCGATGTTGCTAAAGGCTATGACGATGCCAGCATCCCTAACACGCCTGCATGGGCTGAAAAAATCACGGGCGTAAAACAGGCTGATATTATCCGTAGTGGTCGTGAGTTTGCAGACAATGCATCAAAAACCATGGGTAAATCAATGGTTATATTGGGTGCTGGTTTAAACCACTGGTATCACAACGATATGCACTACCGTGCCATTATGAACCTGCTACACATGTGTGGCTGTATTGGTCAAAGCGGTGGTGGCTGGTGTCACTATGTAGGGCAGGAAAAACTACGTCCGCAAGCGGGCGGGGCGCCGGTTGCTTTTGCTTTAGACTGGCAAAAACCACCCCGTCATATGAATGGTACGACCTACTTCTATTTTCATACCGATCAATGGCGTTATGAGAAATTAGAAGCGGATGCTCTATTAGCATCCACCGCTCAAGCTAATTATAAAGGCCATAATCTAGCTGACTATAACGTAGTTTCTCAACGTTTAGGCTGGTTACCATCAGCTCCTCACTTTAACAAAAACCCACTGGATATTGTTAAAGATGCTGAAGCTGCAGGTGCAACTGATGAAAAAGGCGTCGCTGATTATTTAGTTGATCAATTAAAGTCTGGCGATATTAAATTCGCATCAGAAGATATTGATGCACCGGAAAATCACCCACGTAATTTATTTGTCTGGCGTGCTAACTTAATTGGTTCTAGTGCTAAAGGTCATGAATACTTCCTTAAACATTTGCTGGGCGCACAAAATGGCGTCATGCAAGATGTACTTCCTGAAGCAGAAGGTCAGGAAATAAAATGGCATAAAGAGGC
>WTAG01000271.1 GCA_013139755.1 Methylomarinum sp.
AAAAATTGACTATTGGTTCAACGGGGGATATATACCTCTTTGTGCAAAGGTCTCCTTAAATATGTTTCAACCTTAACATTAAATTGCCCCAGATTTGGAATACCCCAGGTAGGGGCAAATTGGTATAGTGTTATCATTTTTATATCCTAATCATCAATATTGCTGTGTTGTAACAACAATATAATGGTTAATCGCTTTTTAGAAAAATGATACATATTAATAGACCTATTAATGGAATTAATCTATGAACCTAAATCATCTGGATTTAAACTTATTAGTTGCATTTGATGCGTTAATGACTGAGAAAAATGTATCAAAAGCCGCTGAAAAACTGTTTATAGGTCAATCAGCAATGAGTCATTCACTCAATCGTTTAAGACAAACCCTGGATGACCCAATATTAGTTAGAACCACAAAGGGGATGAAGCCGACAGCAAGAGCTGAAGCCCTGATCGTACCAATACGAAAAGCACTGCTTGAAATTGAAATGACTGTTACAAGCAAGCCAGAATTTATCCCAAAGACAGCTAAACACCAGTTTATTATTGCAGCGACCGATTATAACGAATTAATTTTACTACCCTCTTTATTAAACAAAGTTCATGGACTAGCACCGGGGGTAAACATTCATGTTAGGCAAACCAGTGAATACATGCCTGAAGAAGAGCTGGAAAATGGCTCTATTAATGTGGTTCTTGGCTTTGATGTATCGTTAGAAACACCCTCAAGAATTAACCAGCAAGCGCTATTTAATGATGTCTTTGTATCGATTGTCAGAAAAGATCACCCTACGATTGGTGATACCCTTTCATTAGAACAATATACCCAGATGGATCATATTTTAATTTCACCCTCAGGAAGTGAACACGGAATTGTTGACCACTGGCTACATCAAAACAATTTAAACCGAAAAATAGCGTTAATCGTACCCCACTTTTTGTCTGCACCGTTAATCATTGCGCAAACGGATATGGTACTCACCCTACCCTATCGAGTGGCTGAAAAATTTGTGCAAATGGCGCCGTTAAAGTTATTGCATACGCCCATTGCATTACCCAGCTACCAATTGTCTATGACTTGGCATCCTCTCTATGAAAAAGACCCAGCCGACCAATGGATAAGAAACTTAATTGCTACTGTAGGCCAGCAAATTGCAGACAATCCAATCCCACTAAAATATTTGTCTAATTTGGAAGAGTAAAAAAGGCTATGTCACCGTTAAGTGTGGATTTTTTAATAGATTTAGTTAGCTCTTAAGCCCTCTCCTGCTGGAGAGGGTTTGGGTGAGGAGAAAATAAACAGCATGTAATTCAACATTTCTTTTTATCTCTTGATTTATAAGAGAATATTGAAAAAAGAAATTATTTGATTTCTCCTCACACCTCCCTCTCCAGCAGGAGAGGGCTTTTAGAGCGACTTCAACTTTTACTTGCTAGATAACAATGGGAAACTGATAATCCTTTTTAGCTTACTAAATCAATTTTTCAACACTTAACGGTGACATAGCCATAAAAAAAGGACTATTAAACTCATTAATAGCCCCATTAAATCTAACCATTTAACAATTAAGATCGTTTAACGTAATCTATCCCCCAAGTGAGTTATTGGGCTTCGAATTGGTTATTCCCCTCAAGAGATTAATTGGCATGAGCCTAATAATTCACCCCACCTGGCAACTACTCCTGCGTTGCTCTACTACACACCATCCATGGTATTATTCTTACCTCAGCGCATCCTATGTCAATTTACCAACAACTTCGCTCTTGTTTTTTTGCCTTTGCTTCAATTAAACCGCTCTTGCCATTGTCCATTATTCACTAACGCACATGCCTCTTCCGTATCAAATGAAACATGGCGGCTGATTTCTTTGAGGTTAATATTAATTTGTTCGAGTTCGCTTTTAATTAAACTAACAATCAGCTGATCTTTACTTTGTTGCTGCGCTTGTTCAAGCTCGGCGTTTGTATCAAATATGCAGATGACTGACAAACTACTTGGGAACTGCTTGTAATTAACAAAGTGCGTAAGCCATTGGAAGCCTTTTACTTCATCTTTTGCCGTTTCACATACCTTAGTTAAGGCTTGGCATATTTGATTATCTATTTTTTTATCGGTTTTCTTCATTATTTATTGTGATACCTACATTAAATTTTAATTGAGAGCTAATTTATTCACCAATAAACAATGGATTAGCTTACGCCCCCCATCCCCCCCACTCTGGAGAAGGCTATTTAAAGCATATTAATTTTTTAGTGCTTAATTCACTTTTAAAGACAACATTACTCAGTCACCTTACCCCGCAAAGCTTTGGTCTTACTTCGTTGCGTTTTGCTGTCCATTCGTCTTTTCTGAGAGCCTTTTGTCGGTTTAGTCGGCCGTCTTACTTTCTGCACTGTCATTACTTGTTTAATAATTTCTTTTAAGCGCGCAAAAGCATCGTCTCGATTTTTTTCTTGCGTGCGATATTTCTGAGCCTTGATGATAATAATGCCTTCTTTGGTGATGCGCTTGTCACGCAAACTTAACAAGCGTTGCTTATAAACCTCAGGGAGTGAGGAGGCATTAATATCAAAACGTAAGTGTATGGCTGACGAGACTTTATTGACATTTTG
>WTAG01000179.1 GCA_013139755.1 Methylomarinum sp.
GCAAGGCTTCATCAGTCACCGTGCCAGGGGTAACAACGCGCATTACTTTGCGTTCTACTGGGCCTTTGCTGGTAGCCGGGTCACCGACTTGTTCACAGAAGACTACGGATTCACCTTGTTTAATTAATCTGGCAACATAGCCTTCAGCGGCGTGGTGAGGCAGTCCTGCCATCGGAATGGGTTCGCCAGCAGATTTTCCTCGGCTGGTTAGGGTAATATCTAATAGTTCAGCTGCTTTTCTGGCATCATCAAAAAATAATTCGTAAAAATCCCCCATCCGGTAAAAAACCAGCGTATCGGGATGTTGTGATTTGATGCGCAAATATTGCTGCATCATCGGAGTATGTGGGTTAGTTTTTTTCTGTTCTGTAGGCATGCTATTATTCTATCAAAATAGAAAGCGCAAAAGATGATGGATAAACAAATAACTGAACTTGCAGAGCAATTAGGGCTTAAATTAAAAGAAAATAAGCTGAAAATTGTTACCGCCGAATCTTGTACGGGAGGGGGAATAGCGCAAGCCATGACTGAAATCTCAGGAAGTTCAGTCTGGTTTGATAGAGGGTTTGTCACTTATAGCAATTTGGCTAAAGTACAAATGTTACAAGTAAAGCAAGTGACTTTAGATGATTTTGGAGCAGTCAGTGATGAAGTCGCTAGGGAAATGGTTGGAGGTGCTTTAGCTAATAGTGATGCAGAAATAGCTGTTTCAGTGACTGGTATTGCTGGGCCTACGGGTGGTTCGGAGCAAAAGCCAGTCGGTACTGTTTATATTGCCTGGGGAATGACGGGCGGAGCAATAGGGTGTAAAAAGTATGCCTTTTTAGGCGATAGAACTGAAATTAGGCAGCAAACTGTTGTTTATGCATTAACAAATTGTTTACAGCAACAAAAAATATTTAAAAACATAAAGGTATCACTTTATCAAAAAAGTGAAATCTTTTTAAAACAATTGTTGAAACAAAAATTACCAGAAAATAGTCATTATTTTCTTTTTGGCTCAAGAGCAAAGGGAACCGCAAGTGAAATGGCTGATATTGATATTGGAATCTTGGCAGAATTAGCAATACCAAAACAAATTATCAATAATATAAATGAAGAAATAGAAGAATCTTTTGTTCCCTATAAAGTAGATTTAATTGATTTTAAAGTGGCTTCTGAGTCATTCACACAACAAGCATTAAAGAAGGTTATCCCGTGGAATTAAAATTACAGGTTTATAAGCAAGCACTGGATGGCTTTAACTACCTGGCTAATGTTGATTATGTTTCCTTGCAGAAAATATTGGATCCCAGATTAATTGATGGACTTGAAAATGGTTTGATACAGAAATTTGAAATTATTACTGAATTGAGCTGGAAATTAGCAAAAGTATTTTTGTTTAAAATGGAAGCTGTTGACTCAAAAACACCAAAGCAAAGTATTAAAAGTTTTTTTGCAGCAGGTCATCTTGTTGAGGAAGATTATTTATTATGGATGCAGGCACTTGATGATAGAAATAGCTTGAGCCATCGATATGATGAAGAGTCTTATCAGACAGCTTTAAAAAGAATGAAAGTTTATGCTGAGTTATATTTAAAATTATTGGCTTTTTTTGAAAACTACAGTAAATAAAGGAGGGGGAAAAGGAAGGATTAATAATAACCCTATTTTACCAAAGCTACTTTTAAATATCTGTATTTAAGACTACAGTTAATAAATTTACCGATTTCCCAACTTCAAACTGTTCTAATTAAGTATCAATGACTGAACCACATTTATATAGACGACACTATCAACTTGGCATTGTTTTTTGGCTCCAATGGTGTGTCGCAGTGGGGTTGATACTGGTCTTACTCGCATTGTTAACACTGAATAAAACAGGAGAAATAAGCCAGGCCTATCGCTTATTAATGGTATTAACCCTATTAGTTACAACACCTGTTTATAGTTTGTGTCGTGTTTATGCACAAGATCAAGGGCTTATTAATGGAGCTGCTCGCCTTGGTTTTGCATGGTTGTTAGTGCTTCTTGTACTAGGTGTCATTGGGTTTATTACTAAAACGAGTGAAGTCTACTCTAGAGAAGTGATGCTGCAATGGAGTGTATTGGGGGGTATAGTTCAAGTTTTAACTTTCTTCATGTTGCATAAAATGACCAAAATCTATTATCAGCATGACCGAAGAAAAACCAAAGTTATTATTATTGGAACGGGGCAGTTAGCAAAAAAATTAGCAACTGTAATAGCAACTAAGAAAGAAGAACAGCTGGTTGGTTTTGTTTCCCTTAAAACAACAGATGTCATAGAAATAGATAAGTTATCAGCTATGCTTGGTGGTATAGAGGAACTAAGAACACTTATACCCGAGTATCGAGTGAATAAACTTTATATTGCGCTTCCAATGACTGACCTAGACAATATTGAATCGTTGTATATTGATTTTTTAGATATGTATGTCGATGTCATTTGGGTACCAGATTTAGCTAGTTTGATGTTATTTAATCATGAGATAGTGGATGTGGCTGGGTTATCAGCCATTCATTTTAATCAGAACCCATTGTCTACATATTGGCCAGCAGCAATGATGAAAGCCGTAATAGATAAAATCCTCGCATTGTTAGCTATTATTGTATTGAGTCCTGTTTATGTGATGACTGCCATTGCAATCAAGTTAAATTCTCCTGGCCCCGTACTTTTTAAACAAAAGCGGCATGGTTGGAATGGAACCGTTATTAATGTATGGAAGTTTCGTAGTATGTATGTTCATCATGATAAACAGCTTAAGCAAGCCATACGAAATGATGAAAGAGTGACAAAAGTAGGGCGGTTTATCCGCAGAAGTTCAATTGATGAAATGCCTCAGTTCTTCAATGTATTAATGGGGAGTATGTCATTAGTCGGGCCACGACCTCATGCCTTGGAGCATAATAATTATTACACGGGAAAAATAATTGCCTATATGGCAAGGCATAGAATTAAACCTGGTATTACAGGCTTAGCTCAAATTAGTGGCTGTCGAGGTGAAACCTCCACGGTAGAGCAAATGAAAAGGCGAGTGGAATATGATTTAAGCTATATTAATAATTGGTCTATAGGCTTGGATCTTAAAATTTTGATAAAAACGCCATTTTCTTTGTTATCAAAAGATGTTTATTGAAAATAGTAATCTTGAATAAATAAATTGTGATAGATAAAATAAAAAAACTTTGTCAGCATCAGGGCTTTATTCTTTATTTTAAAAATACTTCATGGATGATGGGAGAGCAAATGCTACGAATGCTGGCTGGGTTGTTTGTGGGGATTTGGGTGGCGCGCTATTTAGGGCCAGAACAATTCGGTATATTCAGTTATGTATTAGCATTTTCTTCTATTTTTGCTGGAATTGCAAAATTAGGATTGGATGGAGTGCTTGTACGTGAACTAGTTCATCATCCAGAAAAACGTGATGTCTATTTAGGTACTGCATTTTGGCTGAAAATGATTGGAGCATTGTTGGTAATGGGCTTTGTTGCAGTTGCTGTGCAATTTACCTCGAATGATGTATTAACGAATTTATATATTTTTATTATTTGTTCTGGTTTATTATTTCAAAGTTTTGAAGTAATAGAATTTTATTTTCAAGCTCAAGTTTTGGCAAAGATTGTTTCTATTTGTAAAGTGATTCAATTGGTGTTTTCATCAATTGTGAAAATCTATTTAGTGATTATTCAAGCTGAGTTGGTTTGCTTTGTTCTTGTTGCACTATTTGATGCCTTTACTTTGGCAATTGCTTTGTTTATTGCTTATAAAACACAGAGTGCTATTAGTTTCTACAAAAAATTTGATTTAAGTGTAGCTGGTAAATTATTGAATGATTCCTGGCCACTTATTTTTAGTGGTTTTGTTTTAATGATTCAAGCTAGAATTGATCAAGTGATGATCAAGGAAATAATTGGTGAGATAGAGGTAGGTTATTATAGTGTTGCTTTGAGACTTATAGAGATTTTTGCATTTATTCCAATGATGCTTAAAAATTCACTTTTACCATCTATAGTAAATTCTAAAAATAATTCTGAGAAAATTTATCTAAAAAGGATGTTGAATTTTTATAGATTAAACTTTTTATTATTTTTAGCTATATCTATTCCAATATATGTTTTCTCAGAGAAAATTGTAATTATGATGTTTGGAATAGAATATCAGAGTGCAGGAGTTTTATTGTCTTTAATGACTATAAGACTATTCTTTGCAAATATGGGGGTAGCCAGAGGTACATTTATATTGGTTGAAAATTTGCTTAGATTTTCACTGTTAACGATGCTTTTAGGTACTATTACAAATATAGTTTTAAATTATTTATGGATTTATAAATATGGATCTCAAGGGGCAGTTTTAGCTACAGTTGTTTCAATGATAGTGACCATATTTTTAGTAGATATTATTTATTTTAAAACTAGAGTTAATATACGTTTAATGCTGAAGGCTATTTTAACATTTTATAAAATTAATATAAGGATATGATGATGGGGTTAATAAATTTTGGTGTGCCTGAAAGTAAAATAAATTTCTTAATAAAAAAATTAGGCCTTAATGTGTTTGTTGAAGGTGGTACTTATAAAGGTGGTACTGCTAAGGCTATGAGTACTAAGTTTGAAAAAGTATACACAATTGAAAAATCTTTAGATATGTTTGATATAGCCAAAGAAAACCTAATATCTTTATCAAATGTATTAATGTTGAAAGGAGATACAAGAGAGCATTTACAATCAATTTTAGAAAATAATGATGATATTTTGTTTTGGTTAGATGCTCATTGGAGTGGAGGAAAGACATATGGTGAAGAAGATGAATGTCCTTTAATTGAAGAATTAGAAATAATATTTTCTTATAATAAGAGCTATATAATTTTAATAGATGATGCTAGGCTTTTTCTAGCTCCTCCTCCAAAGCCACATAATTTTTTAAACTGGCCATCCTTAACAGATATTATAAAATTAATGCCTGATAATTGGGATTTAATTGAATTTGAAGATGTTATATATTTGTTTCCTAAAAGTATTAATATTGATTTTAGAGAGTATTTGCAGCAGGGGATTACAGAAAAATGGAAAAAAAGTAACAAGGAGGCGGCAGGTAGTATTCTAAACGGCTTGAAAATTTCTATTCGTGGATTGTTAAATGGGAACTTATAGTAAAGAAGGCGGATATAGGAAAGCTATTTTGCTTTTTAAAAAAAATGAAATAGTAAGAGAAATTTATTATTTTATGCAAGGAGCAAGAAGCTACTTTAAATTTGAACCATTAAACCTTTTAAAGCAGTATATTTGGTTTTTAAGGCAATATAGAAACTTTAAAAAAATGGAAGATAATAAAAGGTTTAAGAAAACTCAATGGTTTCCTTGCTTGTTAGATCATCAAAAATATACACCACTTGAGCCTACGTATTTTTTTCAAGATAGTTGGGCTGCAAAACATATTTTTAAATTAAAACCGAAGCATCATTATGATGTTGGTAGTTCAGCAAAGACCATGGGTGTTTTGTCACAGTTTGTACCAATCACAATGATTGATATTAGGCCTATAGCGCTAGAATTAGATGGTCTGTTTTTTAAAAAAGGTTCTATTTTAAAACTCCCATTTAATGATAGATCTATTGAAAGTTTATCCTCTCTCTGTGTAGTGGAGCATATTGGACTTGGGCGCTATGGTGATGAAATTGATCCCTTTGGTAGTGAAAAGGCTATTAAAGAGTTAAAAAGGGTATTGAAAGTAGGTGGTATAATTTTATTTAGTGTTCCTGTAGATAATGAAAACAAAATTTATTTTAATGCCCATAGAGCTTTTACGAGGAGTTATATTTTAGAGCTCTTTGATGATTTTACACTCATTGAAGAGAAGTATCATTATGGTATGGAAATGCATGATATATATGATGTAAATAAAGGTTTTGGGACTGGTTTGTATATGTTTAAGAAAGAAAGATAATGTTTACAAAAATATCGTATATAAAAAGAAAAATAAGAAGTCTTTCCCTGAAAGTTTTTAATAGTATTGAAAATAATGGGAATTGTAATTTTATAGTAAATGGGGAAAAGTTATTTATTGATAATTTATTTTATTATTTTATAAAGTCTAAACAGAAAAGAATTGTTTTTGATCTTGGGGCTAATAAGGGGGAATATTCGAAAATAATTCAAGATACAAGTGAAAAAAATAATATTGATGTTGATTTATATTTGTTTGAACCTACAAAAAGTTGTTTTTTAACTATTAAAAATAAATTTGAAGAGGGAGGTGTCGTATTAAACAATTTTGGTGTTTCTGATGTAGAGGGCGTGTCTAAAATATATTACGATAAAGAGCAGAGTGGGCTGGCTTCTTTATATCAAAGAAATCTAAATTCGTATAATATTAAACTAGATAAAGTTGAAAACATTCAACTTAGGCGGTTAGATAATTATATAAAAGAAGTTGGTATTAAACATATTGATTTTATAAAAATAGATATTGAAGGTCATGAACTATCTGCATTTAAAGGATTTGGTCAATATTTGAATGCTGATTTTATTAGTTTTATTCAATTTGAATATGGTGGTGCAAATCTAGATTCACATACAAGCCTTATGGAGTTGTATGAATTGCTTGAAGGGTGTGGGTTTGTAATTTGTAAAATAATGCCGAAAGGGTTAGATATTAGGACTTATAGCCCTTTTATGGAAAACTTCAATTATTCTAATTATGTTGCAATTTCTAAAAAAGTTATAAAGAATTTTTTGTGATTTATTTTATTGGGCAGGGATAACTTGGTAATCAGGTATTCCAATATGTATTTATTAAGACAATTTAAAATTAATTTTACTGTAAATTTTAAATTTCTGATAAAAAATAAAAAGACATCTAATAAATATCTTTTTTTAAAAGAATCAATGTCTAGAATGAACCAACTGGTGCGTCAATATGGTTCGTTTCATTAGAATAATGGTACTGATCCTTGACCTAGTCATTTTAAAACACTGATTTGCATTCATCGTGATTGTGGAGCACTTTGATACAAGGAAGAATGACCTGGCAAACAACACAAGTTAATTCTATCAAGGTTGATGTAGTAGGGTATGAATTACAGTTTTTTCATGGATTTGTAGAGTATCTACGAAATAATTTTATCGATTATATTCAGTTCTAATATGGAGGAGAAAATTTGATTCTCACACTAATTTTTATGGGGCTATAAATTATTAAATGAGAGGGTTTTTTTTCTTGTGAAAGTAATGGAAAAAGGTCTGGAAATAAGAGAATGTTCTCTATTTATGGATAATTTTAATTATTCAAATTATGCTGCTATTTCTAAAGGAAAAAATTAAATGATTATTTTTCTAGCTGATGGCCGAT
This sequence comes from Methylomarinum sp., assembly GCA_013139755.1. Next base: position 7,349 of record WTAG01000179.1, read on the forward strand.
TAGGTAACCAATTATTTCAATATGCTTTTTTGAAGGCTATTCAACGTAGAAAAGAAAAAATAATGGTTTCTGGGTTTGAGGAGCTAAATGAAGTTTTTGAAGTTAATGACATTATTCGTATAAACAAAAAAAATAGGTGGATTAGGGTGATAGTGTTTAGGATGATAAGGCCCGTATTGATATTTCTTAGTGATTATAAAATAATAAGTGCAATTAAGATTGTTCATGAAAAAATTTTAGATAACTTTCGTCGTGAAACAAAAAAAACCATAAAAACCAATGGATTATTTGACGTGGTTCTATTTGTTAAATTAGGTTTTTTTCAAAGCAATGTTTTTTTTGAAGAAAATGATATAAAACACCTTGAAATTAAAAAAAAATACAAAGATTGTGCCCGTCAAAATATTAAGTCTATACCATTAGATAGTCATAGGGTGTTTGTTCATATAAGACGTGGTGATTATAAAGATCATAAGGTATATGGGAGAAATACACTCTTACCAATTGAATATTACAAAGAACAAATTAATTGGTTTAAGTTAAACAAGAAAAACCCTTTCTTTATTTTTTTAAGTGATGAACCTGACTTTATAGAAGAAGAATTTGGATATATAAAAGAAAAAATTATTCCAATAAATAATCACTTTGGGGTTGATATGGCTATTATGTCTCTATGTCAGAGTGCCATACTTAGCCCAAGTAGTTTTAGCTGGTGGGGAAGTTATTTTATGAAAAAAAGAGATACAGTTTTTACACCAGAATATTGGCTAGGTTTTGAAAGTAAAACAGAGTATCAAAAAGGAACTATTACTGAGTATATGACTGAGATTGACATAAAATGAAAAAACGAATCCTAATCACCGGTGGCGCTGGTTTCCTTGGCTCGCATTTGTGTGAAAGCCTCTTAAATGAAGGTAATGATGTTATTTGTGCGGATAAGGCGACGATGTGACCTTAGCCCCAATAGTCCTTTTCGTCTACAACCGCCCGTGGCATACCCAGCAAACAATTGAAGCCTTGCAGAAAAATGAATTAGCAAATGAAAGTGAACTGTTTATTTACAGCGATGCTCCTAAAAACGAATCAGCTAAAGGCAGTGTTACAGAAGTTAGAGAGCTAATTAAAAATATAAAGGGTTTTAAACAGGTAACCGTTATTGAAAGAAAAAAAAACTGGGGGCTGGCTGACTCTATTATTGATGGTGTGACAACTATTATCCATCAATATGGAAAAATCATTGTGCTTGAGGATGATTTGGTAACGAGTCCATATTTTTTAAAGTATATGAATGAGGCGCTAGATTTTTATAAGGATGAGGAAAAGGTTTGGCATATTAGTGGCTGGAATTATCCAATAGCCGTTGATGGCTTAGGTGATGTTTTTTTTTGGCGATTGATGAATTGCTGGGGCTGGGCAACATGGGAGAATAATTGGCAATTTTTTGAAAAAAATACTTTCAAATTAATCAATGAATTTTCAAAAGAACAAATAAGGTATTTAAATTTGGATGGTTTCAATGATGCTTGGTCACAGGTTACCTTAAACAACGAAAATAGAATTAAAACTTGGGCGATATACTGGTATGCCACGATTGTGAAAAATGATGGTTTATGTTTAAATCCAGTAAAAACTTTTGTGAATAATATAGGGTTAGATGGAAGTGGTGTTCATTGTGGAGATAGTGATTTTTTTAAAACCGAAATAAAAGAGTTAAGGAAAAATGTAAATTATACAACGATTTTCGTTGAAGATAAGCAAGTGGTAAATAGAATTAAATTACATTATAAACATGTAGATAATAACTTTCTTTATAGAATGCTGAAGAGGATTTACAAAATTTTTAAAAGAGGCTTAAATGTTAAGTAAGTTAAAATATTTAATAAGTAGGTTACGGAGTTTTTCGAGTAAAAGCGATATAGATGAATTAAAAAAACTATCTGCTCAGATCCTGATACGAGATAATAATAAGTCCACATTTTATTCTCTCATAGATTCGGAGTTTAAAGTATTTTCTCAATGGGGTGAGGATGGAATTATTCAATACTTAATAAATAAAATACCGATCAGAAATAATGTTTTTGTAGAGTTTGGCGTAGAAAATTATATCGAAGCAAATACAAGGTTTTTACTTGAAAATAACAATTGGTCTGGATTGGTATTGGATGGGTCAAGCACACATATAAAATCAATACAAAGCAGTGATTTGTATTGGAAATATGATTTACTAGCAAAAAAAATTTTTATCACAAAAGATAATATTGACAAAATTATTGCAGAATATATAAATTCCAATAAGCTTAATCAAGAAATAGGGCTGCTGAGTATTGATATTGATGGGAATGATTATTATATTTGGAAGGCCATTGAAGCCATCGATCCTGTTATAGTAATTTGTGAATATAATTGGATTTTTGGAAATAAATATAAATTAACAGTGCCGTATGATGAAAACTTTATAAGGACTCAAAAACACCATTCTAATTTGTATTTTGGAGCCTCTATTCAGGCTTTATATTCTCTTGCTAAAATTAAGGGTTACGAATATGTTGGATGCACAACAGCAGGTAATGATGCTTTTTTCGTTAAAAAAGAATATGCAAAAAAATATATTAATGAACTTATAACAACGCCTTCAGAAACTTTTAACAAGCAGCAAGCGAAAGAATCACGCGACAAGAAAGGGGTGTTAACTTTTGTAAGAGGGAGCTATAGGTTAAAGATAGTTCAAGATTTAGAAGTCTTGAACTTGGATACAAATAAGAATATACGATTAAGCACTTTGGTTGACGACGAGATGCTTTAAATGAAAATAGAAAATGGAGTTCAAAAAAATCATTATTTTGAATATAGAAAAGTTAGCGAATCATTTTATAAAAATGCAACAATTCCTATTTGGATAAAAAATGAATTATCAAATAAAGAATCAAAGATTTTAGATTATGGTTGTGGGTTTGGGCAAAACTTAACAGCATTGGCGAATGAAAATTATCAAAATATCTACGGCGTGGATATAGAAAAAAATGCAATCAAGCAGTGTTTGAAAAATAATTTGGTGGTTAAAAAGCTGGATTTGAATAATTTGGTAAATCCTTTTGACTTTAAATTTGATGTTATTATTTTGACGCACATTATCGAACATATTCCGAAAGATGAAATTATCAGTACTTTGATATTGATAAAACAAAAGTTTTTATCCAGTGATGGTAAGTTGTTAATTGCGGTGCCCAATGCGCAGTCTAATACCGATTGTTATTGGGCTTATGAAGACTGGACACACACGACATTGTTCACTTCGGGTTCTTTGTATTACGTATTAAAAGCAGCAGGGTTTCAGAATGTAGATTTTCTTGATATTGATTGTACTTTGGGCAGTGTCGGCATCAAAATAATCATTCGGAGATTTTTTCTTAAACTGTACAAAATTAACAAAAATTTCTGGAACAAAATTACCGCGAGTTCCTATCACAAGCCTTCGCCTGTAATATTTAGTTATGAAATTAAATGCAAGGCTTTTTGATTTAATGATCCAAAAACTAAAAACACTTATCAAGTTGATTGCTTTTTGTGCAATAAATATATTCGTCAAGTCCTCAAAAGAGGTAAGCAAAAAAACGCTTTTAATCATCCGTCTTGATGCTATCGGCGATTATATTTTGTTCAGAAATTATATTGAGGCGCTTAAAAAAATTGAACGCTACAAAAATTATAAAATCACTTTGATTGGAAATAGCATTTGGAAAGATTTAGCTTTAGAGCTTGATAGTCAATTTGTGGATGGTTTTATTTGGCTGGACAAAGGTAAGTTTGATAAAAATCTTATTTATCGTTATAAAAAATTAAGAGAAATTGCATCTGTAGGATATGAAATAGTGGTGAACCCTGTTTATAGTAGGGAGTTTTATTACGGAGATATGATTGTAAAGCTGGTAAATGCTAGTGAAAAAGTTGGTAGCATTGGGGATTTGTCAAATATCAAAAAGTGGCAAAAAAAGATAAGTGATACCTACTATACGCAGCTAATTGATGCAGATAGTCGATTGATGTTTGAATTTAATCGAAATAAAGAGTTTTTTGAGAATTTTTTACAGCAGCAATTGATAATTCCAAAGCCTTTTATAAAATTAAACAATAAAAAAATATCTTTTGAATTACCCGAAAATTATGCCCTTCTTTTTATTGGTGCAAGTGCTAGCTTTAGAAAGTGGGATATAGAAAAATTTGCACAGGTAGCGAAGTATTTGAAAAATAACTTGGGGCTGAATATTGTCTTATGCGGTGGCCCTTCAGATAAATCGGATGCTGATATATTTAAACAGCATTATACTGACGATTACTTAGACTTAGTGGGTAAAATGTCACTCGTTGATTTTTTGTATGTCATTTATAACGGGAAGCTAATGATAGCAAATGAGACTTCTGCTCCTCATTTTGCGGTTGCGTTAGAAATGACAAAGCTATTTGTCATTTCTAACGGAAATCATTATGGCCGTTTTACTCCTTACCCTACGAAAATAACAAGCAATTATCATGTCATTTATCACCCAGAAATAGAAAAAGATTTAGATGATTATAAAAAACTTTCGAACCTTTATGGTTTAGGTAGTGAATTAAATATTTCTGATATTAGCGTAGAGCGAGTTATTGAAACAATAAATGCAGTGTACTAAATAATAACTTCTTTAAAAGCGATAGCGTGCCGACCACTGTATACTCAAGTGGGCACAGAGAAAAAGCCTCCTTTGCCCATCCTACACAAGAAGAACTTAACTTAATGGCATTGGGTTTAGTGGTAAAGGTTGAGGACGATTAATATTTAACAATTTGGAATAAAGAATAAAAACCTGTTCATGAGACCTAGAAAAGAAAAATGAATATACTGGGGTTAATACAGCAAGGTGAAAATGCTTCCATTGAATTTAAAGAAAGTTTACCTCGACCTGAGAGTATTGCAAAAGAGATTATAGCTTTTGCCAACACTCAAGGGGGGACTTTGTTAGTTGGTGTGACTGATGATGCCAAGGTGTGCGGTATCATTGAAGAGAAAAGCCATGAAGAGTTTTTTTCTAATATTGCACGTAATAATGTAATTCCTGCTATTGATATTAAAATACAATGGGTTGATTTCAAAAATAAAAAAGTACTTGTTATCAGTGTACCCAAAGGCAAAGATAAGCCTTATCAAACATTAAACCATCAATTTTTAGTGAGAATTGGATCAACAAATAGAGTGGCAACCCAAGCTGAATTAATGCGTTTGTTTCAGCAAAGTGGCGTGTTTCATTATGATGCTATTGGCATTGAAAATAGCAGTATAAAAAATATTAATTTACATAAAATATCAGAATATTTTGATAATTATCAGGTAGACTTTGCTCAGGAAGAACAACCAGAAAATTTACTAAGAAACACCGATATACTCACCGATAATTTACAGGTGACAGTGGCTGGTTTATTGGTCTTTTCTTTAAACCCTCAACGGTTTATGCCTGATGCCTGTATTAGCTTTGCTCATTTTTCAGGCAATAAGATAACTGAAGAATTAATTGATAAACAGACGATTGCAGGCACACTGGATTATCAGGTTGATACTGCATTAGCGGTCATAAAAAATAATTGTCAAAAGCCGTCTCTTATTGAAGGAAGCAAAACGGTACAGACTCGGTTTAGTTATCCAGATAAAGTTTTTAGGGAGTTGCTGGTTAATGCTTGTATTCATCGGAATTATTCCATTGCAGGCTCGAGAATACGGATCTTTATGTTTTTAGTGATCGGATTGAATTTATTAGCCCTGGTAAGTTACCGAATACGGTCACAGTTGAGAAATTAAGTTATGGGGTCTCTTATTCAGTTAATCCAATTATCGTTAAGTTTATGGAAAATTTAAGATACATTGATAAACTAGGTAGAGGCCTACCTATGGTTTATAAAATAGCAAAAGAGAGCCATAAGCAGATTAAGTTTGAAGAAATAGGCGAAGAATTTAAGGTAACACTTGAATTGTAACCTTGTTGCCGAGGAAGATTAAAAAGCCTTACTGTTGATGAACAGTGCAATGGGGGGGGGCTAGTAATCATTTTTTGAGAAAGCATTAAGCTCTATTAATAGCTGTGATGCTTTGTCTTTCTTATGAATCCACTGAGTTAATAATGATTGTATTAGATTCACAATATAGTACTACTCGCAAAGTGACGTTAACCCCGCCGGCAATGAGTAATGGGGAGACCGAAAAAATTCATTCAATGCTTTTTTTACCAGAAACTCCTGAGCGGATAGGGCAGGGTGGATTGCGAATTGAAGGCTATTTTAAAAAAAATGAAATAAATAATCCTCCTCTTATCAGTGTAATTACTATTGTCTACAATGGTGTTAAATATATAGAGCAGACGATTAACAGTGTTATTGGTCAATCTTATAATAATGTCGAATATATTATTATTGATGGAGGGTCAACTGATGGTACTTTGGATATTATTAAAAAATATGAGAAGCAGATTGATTATTGGGTGAGTGAATCAGATAAAGGCATTTCAGATGCTTTTAATAAAGGTATATCATTATGTACTGGAGAAATCATTGGTATTATTAATGCAGATGATTGGTATGAAACGGATGTTTTTGAAAAAATCAGTTATAACAAACAATATGATGTCATACACGGTCAACTTCAATATTGGAAAGACAATTTTAAATTAGAACTATTTATGCCAAACCAAGTAGGACTCGATAAAGAAATGACTTTAAACCATCCAACCTGTTTTGTTAAACGTGAAGTTTATAACAAGATAGGTGATTTTAATTGTGAATTAAAAATTTCGATGGATTATGACTTTTTATTAAGAGTATATAGGCATAATATGAAATTTCATTATTTACCTATTGTCATTGCTAATATGAGATATTGTGGGGTGTCTGATATTAATTGGGTTTCAACTTATAAGGAAGTGTTTAAAGTTAAAGTTAAAAATGGTATTAATATTTATTTTTCTGCCCCCTACTTTATTTATCAAATAGTACGACGCTGTATCAGAATTTTCTTTGGCAAAGTTGGGTTACAATTTCTTGTACGATTATATCGGGATAAATTTTCAATAATGCGGAAATCATGAGTGATTTTCATATTATTATCGTCAATGATTTTTCTTTTATTAATGGTGGTGCAAGTCAAATAGCTATAAGTTCTGCTTTGGCATTATCCTTGGCTGGATATTCAGTGAGTTTTTTCGCTGCTGTTGGGCCAATATCGCCTGAATTACGTAATAGCCAAATTAATGTTATTTGCTTAGATCAATACGATATTCTTAATGACCCAAATAGAGTAAGGGCTATAAGTCAGGGGGTTTGGAATAAGAAAGCTGCACGGGCAATGGATGATTTGTTAAAGACAAAATCAAACCAGAAAGTTATTGTACATATTCACGGGTTTGTTAAAGCACTTAGCTCTAGTGTTATAAAGATATGTCATCAACATAATGTGCCTATGGTTTTAACCTTGCATGATTATTTTATAGCCTGTCCGAATGGTGGGTTTTATGATTACCAACAAAAAAAACTTTGTTTAAGGCGTGCAATGTCTTTTGATTGTCTTAGCGCAAATTGTGATGTTCGTAATTATAAACATAAAATATGGCGAGTGATTCGTCATGCTATTCAGGGGCGAATGGGTGGGGTTCCTGTAATAATTAAACATTTTATTTATATTTCTGAATTAAGCAAACAAATCCTTCAGCCTTATTTGCCTGAAGTAGCTAAATTACGCTATGTACCCAATCCAATAGATGTGGTGCAGAGTGATCGAATTGAAGCTGAGAAAAATCATTATTATATTTTTATTGGACGGCTTTCACCCGAAAAAGGAATTAATGCATTTTGTCATGTGGTTTCAAAATTCAGCTATCCTGCAATTGTTGTGGGTGATGGTGAGTTACTAGATAGTTTAAAGGAATCGTATCCTCAGATTGAATTTACTGGTTGGCTGGATAAAACAGAAATTTCTTGTGTGATGAATAAGGCAAAAGTATTGGTATTTCCTACTCATTTGTATGAAACTCAGGGACTTGTTGTATATGAATCGTTAGCTAAGGGTATCCCCGTTATAGTTCCTAGGCATTGTTGTGCTGCTCAGGACATAGAGCATGGAAAAAATGGTTTTTTATATAATGATTCTGATAAAACAGCTTTAGAAGTAGCTATTCATCAGTTTGAAAGATTATCTACTGATCAAATTAAAGTCCTAAGTGAGACTTCTTATAATCTTTTTTCGAATACAGCGGATAGTAGCCAGCAGCATGTTATTGATTTAATTAGTGTCTACAATGGTATGTGTAAATAGATTATATTTTAATTAAAAAAGAAGAAATTGAATGAAAATTGCTGTTATACATGATTGGTTGGTTACTTATGCTGGAGCTGAGCGAGTATTAGAGCAAATTTTAAAGTTGTATCCAGAGGCCGATTTATTTTCGATCGTAGATTTTTTACCTCAAGAGCAAAGAGGTTTTATTTTAAATAAAGTGGTTAAGGTATCTTTTATACAGAACTTACCTTTTGCAAAGAATAAATATAGGCTGTATTTGCCGTTAATGCCTTTAGCTATTGAACAGTTCGATTTATCAGCTTATGATTTAATAATCTCTTCTTCTCATGCTGTTGCAAAAGGCGTGATTACAGGTCCTAGCCAGTTACATATTAGTTATGTTCATTCTCCAGTTCGTTATGCATGGGATTTACAGTATCAATACTTACGTGAATCTAATTTGAACAAGGGGGTTAAAGGCTGGCTTGCAAAGTATCTTTTACACAGAATACGCTTATGGGATGTGGCATCTGCTAATCGTGTGGATGTTTTTATTGCGAATTCAGATTTTATTCGACGTAGAATTAAAAAGGTTTATCGTCGAGATGCAAAGGTTATTTACCCACCTGTTGCCGTGAATGAATTTACTTTACAAGTACAAAAACAGGATTTTTATTTAACTGCCTCACGAATGGTACCCTATAAAAAAATTGATTTAATTGTTGAAGCATTTACCTTGATGCCTGATAAAAAATTAAGAGTGATTGGAGAGGGGCCTGACTTTGAGAAAATAAAAAAAGTAGCACAAGGTTATTCTAATATAGAACTCTTGGGTTATCAGTCATTTAGCTTGTTAAAAACACAGATGAAACAGGCAAAGGCATTTGTTTTTGCTGCCGAAGAGGATTTTGGTATTGTGCCTGTTGAAGCACAAGCTTGCGGTACAGCTGTTATAGCTTTTAAAAAAGGAGGTGCTTTGGAAACAGTTGTGGAAAATGAAACTGGAATATTCTTTAATAAGCAGGATATTGAAAGTGTAATTGATGCTATTAATCGATTTGAAATGTCTGATTTTAACGCAGCTAATGTACGGCAACATGCTTTACGATTTTCAACAGAGAACTTTATTGATGCATTTAAAAAAATTGTTGAAGATGAGGTCATGAAGTTTAAAAATAACTAATCGATTCACTTAATGGTTGTTGTTACGGAAGGAGCAACGGACTGTAAATGCTATTTTTGGTGCTGGTCAAAACTTTGTAAAGTGAAATACCCACCAGTCCCTTTCTTATCTAGTAATTGATCAATTTGTTGTTTAATATTTTCAATAGCTTCTGAATCATTTGTTGGTATCACAAGGGCTAATAGTATTTGTAAATATAGTATTCCATTTTGATAATTACTGAAATACCTACGCTCAAGCCCCCCTGTTAATGCGTTTAATGCGTCTTGTTTTTTATTAAAATGCATTAAAGCATCCGCTAGATCTAATCGAGATTGTAGGTTAAAAGGATCTAGCCGGATGGCTTCAGAAAAGCTATTAATAATAGTTTGAGAATGGTTTTCTTGTTCAGTGCTATCAAACAAATATAATTTTGCTTTATTACTATAGTTTAAATCACGAAAGGGGTTGCCTATAATCGCTTTATCAACTGCTTTTTTTCCCAGTTCAATTAATTGATGTTTACCTTCACTGTTGAACATATGAGCATCTTTCGATAGTAAAAGTGTATAAATATTTGCTTCAGTGGCAAAATATTCTTCTTTAAAAGGAGTTAGACTTGATGCTTGTATGGTGTTTTCTAAAGCAATTAAATTGTTAGGGTATGTGCTAAATACTTTATAAAGTGTAAATGAGTTGATACTAATAAAATAAAGTATGACAACCGACATAGCAGTAAGGATGCCTATATAGCCTGTTTTGGTGAAAAAAATAATTTTACAGGGGATAAAAGAAAGGCTTAGCTGTATTTTTAAATGATCAAGTCTTTGGGTAATGATACCCATGTATAAGCCCATTAATAATAATGGAGCGGGTTGGTAAAAGTTAAAGGTAAAGAAAGAATGGGTAAAGACAGCAATGCAAGCTGTAATCAATCCTAATGTTTGTAATTTTTGATTATGATCAGCTGTTTTTGAATATAGGGTGTAGCTAGATTTTAGAAAGGTGATGATAAAGCCGATAAAAAACAACAAGCCTATTGGACCTAGTTCAATTAAAAATTGTAGATAATCATTATGTGCAAATTGGCCAATATCAGGGGCATTAAGATGTCTAAACTGAGGAAACAACGAATGAAACATATTGAATCCTCTTCCTAAAAAGGGCTGTTCCAAATACATTTGTAGACCAGAGTTCCAAATGTAATCCCTACCTGCAGAAATTGTGGTTAGGTTATTACTGCTTGATAAGTTAACGGCTCTGTTTAGGTAGCTTGCCCCTGTTAAAAACTCAGCCAATACAAAGCCTGAAAATAAGTAAGAAGTTAGTTTCAAAAAGTTTTTAATCGCTTGTTTTTCTAGCAGAACATGGGTTAGTAAAATAATAATACCAATGCCTAGGCCAAGTAGGGCACCGCGAGAAACCGTTAAAGCGATAATAAAAGTGCCGCAAGCAATTACAAAGCCAATAATATGTTTCTTGTATGTTGTTTTTTCAGTTAAAAAACAAGTACAAAAGGGAAGTAACAACATGGCTATGAAGATTGCATTGGTGTTTTTATTTAAGAAAAAACCAGGAGCTAGTAAATGAGATGGATCAATAAATCGTTGGTAATAAGCTTTTATCATGATGATGACAATATAAGCCGCTAAAGTTAAGTGGAAATATTGTTGTTGTTTGGAAGTACTCCAAAAACTTATAAGTAGACCTAGGGGGAGTACTAAAAAAATTAAAGCAGAATAAAAGCTATCGCTCGGAACGGGTGACCAAAGAATAGATAGAAATGACCAAGCTACAAAACATAAGAAAAATAAGGTATAGCTATTAGTAGGTATTTTTATAACTGAATGAAAAGCATAGAATTGTTTAACTAAAACGATACTAAGCAATAACCCTAATGCCACTATAAAGTATAAATAACTTAACGAGTGGTTATGAAGGTTCGGTGTAAGAAATAATGCAATAGCTGTTAATAAAATAGCTGTACTTTTTTTCAAGGTATTTTTTAATGTAAATTTGGAGTGAATAATGTTAAAAAACTACAAACTAACCACAGCTTATTGCTAGGAAGTGAGGCTTTAGTCTCGCCTGATTGTGCGAGGCTAAATCCTCACTTCCATTTCTGTAAATTGTTTGGGAGGTTATAAACCTAATTCCACAAACCTGTCGTTTGTTAATTGGCAGGTGATTTAAAGCAAAAAAAGCCTCAATTAAGAGGCTTTTTTATTGGGTATTAGTTAATAATTAACGACAGCTAGCAGGTCTAAATTTAGCTAATAAAGTACCAGTTGTACAAGTCCACTGTATGGCACCAGATGCAGGCGCTCCATTGGCGGTTAACACAGCACCCCCAGATGTTGGTATAAAAATAATTGTATTAGCGGCTACATCAGTTGTAACAGATGAACCATAAGTAATTGTAATTTGACCAGAACTTGAAAGTACTGCTAATGAGTTAACATGGGCTGTTGTGCCTGGGTCTACAAATCCAGTCGCAAAACCACCATTAGCCGTTAATACTCCAAATGCGGCATTTTCACTTACAGTTACTTTAGCTGATGAAGCCAAAACAATCCCTTCTGTTACTTTAGCTCTAACCATATAGTCAGTATAAGCAGGGATAGCGATTGATGCTAAGATACCGATGATCGCTACAACGATCATGAGTTCGATTAATGTAAAACCTTGTTGTGATTTTTGAGTATTCATTTTATGTGTGCCTTCAATTTGATAAAAAGGAAATTCAATAAACTTCAATTACA
>WTAG01000656.1 GCA_013139755.1 Methylomarinum sp.
GCCACTGGGTGGATTACCTTGAGTCAAAGTGGACGCAGGATCTATTGCTGCCCAATTCCATGTACCAAGCGAAGTACCAATCAATTCGACCCATGTGGTAATAAAGAAAGCACCTAAATACACCATAGGTGAGCGACCTTTAAATAAATATAATAAAAACACACTAAACAATAACGCACCAATCTGGTCCTCTCGTCCTATCACGCCGGTTAATGCTAAAACTGACCATGTACCACCGACTAAAACGACAAAAACTGCAATCTTTTTTGCATACTTTAAAAATAAATCGCAACGGCCTAATACTACAGCCGTTAAATAAACCAGTCCATGCCCGGGTGGGACGAAAGCAGGGACATTTTCTAATCGATAGGTATAGCCAGACATATAAATAGAAGCAAAATTCTCCCCTATCGTGGCAAATGTCACTGCGACAAATACTTGCGCCCTGACAAACTTACATTCTCCTACCAGTATAGTAATTAATGAAACCCAGCCAGCGACACCCAATGCATACTGCAATTCAATACTTGCTACTGAATCAATCAAGAAACATAAAGCCACTGCAACAAAAGCAAATGCAATGATGTAATAATCTCGTTTACTATGGTTTATTTCAACATCCACAGCGGGAAAATGTCTCAACATATAAAATCCTAAATTATTAAATAAATATATACGCTACAAAAGCATATCTTACCGCTTTACCAACAAATATTGCGATACATGAAACTATAATAGGTAGTTTTAACCAGCCACCTGCAAAGCACAAGCCATCACCCACGATAGGTAGCCATGAAAATAACAAAGTCCAAACACCCCAGCGCTTTACAATTCCTAAGGACTTTTTTTTCTTATCTGAAAGCAAACTCTCGGCCGGGAACTTCTTTGCTGCCAACACGCCCAAAAACCATGTTGTTAGTGCCCCCAAGGTATTGCCAACTGTTGCAATCAACACCAGTCCTTCTATATTAAACAGCTTTTCTGACACCATATATGCCAAAACTGCTTCTGACCCGCCAGGCGCTACTGTTGATGAAACAAATGCACTAACAAAAAGTCCCCATAGCCCTATTACTTCTTCCTGCATTTGTTTTTCCCATAAAAAAAGCCCCTGAAATCAAAATGACTTCAGAGGCTTTTATTCAAGCAGAATTACTCTTTCGGTAACTCTATTGATTTTTTAGAAGTCACCTTATTAATTAAACCTGTCAATAATTTAACTAATAAACCAATACCTTGGGCAAGCATTTCAAAAATGGTACTTACAATCTCTGTAACTGTCATACCTTTAAACTTACGTGCCAAAAGAGGTGCAAGCAATAATCCGACAGCAAGGCCAATAATCATCACGCCCGAGATGACCGAATCATTTTCAGCTATTTTTTTCTCTTTAGCAGCCTTAGCTTTCTCAGCTTTTATTACTGCAGCTGACTTAACAATAACTTCCGGGATACTTTTGCTGTAATCATCCTGAATAACATTAGCAGAAACACCAGGAATACTCGGCAAATCTCCACTACCCTTGCCTATTTTAAGCTGAGCTTTCATACCCTTTTCCATGTGCTGAGAAATATCACAATGGACTAAGTATGTCTTGTCATTAGGCGGAAAAATTAAAGTCCCTGATATTTTCCCCGGTCCTGTTACTTCTAAATGAAACATACCTTTTGGGTAAAGATATCTTGGCAATCCATGCATCATCCACTGATGGCGAATCTCATCATCATTAACAAAATTAACCGTTAATTTGGTGCATGGCTCAAACTGATATTCCTGCTTGTCAAAGCCAAACATCGTCCCTGGAAATTTTTCAGAATATTTATGTCCGGCATGGACGGTGATCTCTTTGCTTGCTGAGATCTTATCGCAACCACCCGGCAAGACATCGGTATTTTGTCCCATCACCATACCGCCATCCATATCCATTAAATGACCATCTCCATGATCCATTAAACGAGTATGATCCATAAATTCTTTTTCAGCAAAAGCGGAGGCTGAAATAGTAAGCCCTAATACTGCTGTTATCAATAACTTATGCATTATTTATTTCCTCCTTTAATAGATGAAATCATCGCCATGATTTTTTCACGGTTTAAAAAGAGCAAATAAGCGGCAATACCAAAAATCAAGCCCCAAATAAAGTTACTGACCGAATCATCACTGTTTTCAAGTGCGGCTGAAGCTGCCGCTTGCTCATCGTAAAACTTCATTGATTTAGGGCCTTCTTCAACCACTGCTGGTTTAGCCGCCGGAGGTGCTCGATAATCTTTAGCATCAATCTCACCTAGACTATTCCAGGCATCGATATCTTGCCATACCGGTAATTTTCTCTCGTTAAATTTCTTAGAAAATAACGGCATCACACTTTCGCCAATGGTTTTTGGCAAACCAACTTCATTCAAGTATTTTTTATAAACTAAAGCACTGACATTACCACCAGGATTTTGCCCGTTAGTTTGAATACCTTTCTCTCTATGATCGTGAAAAATCCATACCCCTTGACCATAACTGTGTAAACCGTCGTCAACTGTACTTATTTTTAAATCATTCCGTTGCGCAGGAGCAATATCATAAATATCACGCATAATCTGTGCATCAGGGTTATGCAAGACCCCGTCATAATGGGTAATTGTTGCTTTATGCCCATGCGTATGTAGTGCTAGTTGCTCACCTGCACTATTAAATACTCGCATTTTAATGTTTTCATCAGGCTCAGCAACAATGATTGACTCCCTTAATGTATAAGGGAATGAACGACCATTAAGCGTATAGTAATCTTCAGTTGCTTCGCCCATATCGTATTCACGATTCATTTTCTTGGCAATTAAACGAGGATCATTATATTTTTGAATTGTATCGTGCAACTCTTTATCCATTGCATGATAGTGCAAATCATATTCACTATCATATTCTTCAAGAATTGCTTTTGATGGATGCCTTACTTGACCCGCCCCCACGTTAAACGTCTGTACCCAGTTGTTTGGTCTGTTCTCTTCGACCACAAACATACCAACTAAGCCCATTGCTAAATGCACATGTGTTTGTACATGACAATGGTAAACAAAAGTCCCGGGCTGTCTTGGGCGAATTTCATACGTTTTACTTTGTCCCGGTAAAACAAACTTATCACTTGTTTGTGGAACACCATCATTCCCCTCACCAGCACTATCAACCCAAGGGTGATCAACACCATGTAAATGAATAGTATGAGGAAAATAGCGACTATTTTCTAATTGAATCCAGACAATATCACCTTGTTCTACACGAATAACAGGTGATGGTGCTCTTAATAAAGGATTAGCATCTGTACCAACAAAACTGTTCGTTGCCATTCCTCTAGATTTTGGTGCAAACACCCACATGCCAGGTTGAACCCCTGGAGCAATGTCAAAAGTAGGAACTAGACCATCAAAGTCTGGAGAGTGGCCATTAAGCTCAGCCACTTCCAGTTTGATAATTATGAGATCAGGATCTCCATCCCCATCCATGTCATTCTTTTTAATAATTGCATCAGCGGCGTAATAGGTATTCATCAATGTTTCCATTGAAAGATTATTGGTACCTTTTACTTCTGCTGCAATTTGCGCTGGATTATCAGGACTACAACGTAAAGACTCCTGAATCTTTACGCCCTCAATCGTTTGCGCTTTACGCCATTCGGGTTCATTTGAGCTACAAACAGCCTCAACTTCACCTTTATCAACACTGACTGCTTTAGGCAAACCGACTACAGCCGATGCCGACAAAGGCATCAGCACTACAGCGGCACCCAAAAGAATACTTAGGGAATGGAGATGTTTCTGCATTTTATATACCTTGTTTTAAGTTGCTGTTACTTATTTAAGTTTTGTAGCATCACCAATGATTCCATCAACTTTCTTTTTAAACCCTTCATTTGAAAGGTAAAAAACATATAAAGCGGCTAAAACAACTATAAAATAAATTAATAGGCTACCTTTACTTGCTGCTATGCCTGTACCCGCTCTAAAAGACATATGCGCATCAAGCCTTTCACCATTACCTTTTAATAAGGTAATGTGAATCAGATATTTACCAGCCTCAGGCACACCGTTTGGCAGAGCTAAAACAACAGTACCTGATTTTTGTTTTTTCGCTTCACGAAAGAAAACGCGAGTACCTTCAGGTTCTTTAGTTACCTCAAACTCTACTGCCATATTACGGTATCTAACATCCTGGTAATCGAAAACCAACTGAGTCATAGTTGATACATCAGGAAGGCTTCCACAAAATTCGTCACCTGGATAAGCATTGGGTTGGTACGCTGTATAATGAATCCAATGATCAGGTTCTAGCTCAAATTTACATTGATCAGTATCTGTACCGGCTGCACCACCGTGAGCCCAAAGCACTGTTGAAAATAATAAGCCTAGAAGACCTAGAAAACTTTGTCTTAAAATTTGTTTTTTATTCATAATACCTTCCAGTTTTTTTTAATTATATTTTTTAGGGTACCTCTATTTTATTCTGTCTGAGCAGATATGTACTTAAAACTTTTGAGAACAAGGCGAAGACCGCTGTTAATAGCTAGCTATTGACAAGATTTTCAACGAAGTTATCGAATATTTTCAAGAGTATAAAGCCAGCCATGAATTAATAGGTATGCCCTTTAACATTACTAACAGCTTTTATCCTTACAAGTTGTAATTATATTTTTGCTGAAAGTAACTGTTAACTTTATCACACCATATTAAGCAAAGAAAGTAAGTCTATTCTTTATCTATGTGTGCAACTCAACAATACATTATTAAATCACCTTATACTAATTTATTTTTGCGTAATTATATTTGCCAATTTACAAGCCTTTACGTAGACTTTCAATTTACTTAATTACTGACTGGATCAAAAATGTCTTCTTTATGCGACTCTTCCGAATGGCTTGCCCTTAAACAACACTATGAAGAAGTCAGTAATCTGTCGATGAAACAACAATTTGCTGACGACAGCGAACGGCATAAAAAACTGTCACTCCAATTTAACGATATCCTGTTCGATTTTTCAAAAAACAGAATTACTTCAGACACCCTCCCTCTCTTAACTAAACTCGCTGAACAAGCCAATCTTGTTGAAAAAACCCATGCCATGTTTTCTGGTGAGATTATCAACACCACCGAACAAAGAGCTGTTTTACATACCGCCCTTAGAAATAGAAGCAATAAACCAGTCTATACTAATGGTAAAAATGTTATGCCTGAAATTAATCAAGTTTTGGCTAAAATGCGTGTATTTTCTGAGAAAGTAAGGTCCGGTGAATGGAGAGGCTACACTAACAAGCCTATCACAGATGTTGTAAATATTGGAATCGGCGGCTCTGATTTAGGCCCAAAAATGGTCACAACAGCCCTTGAACCTTATTCAACACCCAACCTACAGTCACATTTTGTCTCAAATGTCGACCAAACCGATATTATTACCGTATTAAAACGCTTAAACCCTGAAACGACGTTATTTCTAATTGCCTCAAAAGTCTTTAATACCAAAGAAACCATGACCAATGCGCACAGTGCACGCAAATGGCTATTAAATTCTGCTTTTGATAAATCAGCAATCAAAAAACACTTTGTGGCCATCTCCACTCACAAAGAAAACGTGACTAATTTTGGTATTGACCCAGAAAATATGTTCGAATTCTGGGACTGGGTTGGTGGCCGCTACTCCCTTTGGTCTGCTATTGGACTTTCCATCGCTATTTCCATCGGCATGGATAACTTTGAAGAATTATTAATGGGAGCCCATTCAGCTGACCTACACTTTCGAGACACACCTCTAGATAAAAATATCCCCGTCACCATGGCATTACTGGGTATTTGGTATAACAATTTTTTTAAGGTTGAATCGCACGCATTACTGCCTTATGACCAATCACTTTATTTCTTTGCTGATTACTTTCAACAAGGTGATATGGAAAGTAATGGTAAATCAATTACCACTGATGGCAAAAATATCGATTACAACACCGGTCCCATCATCTGGGGGCAACCAGGGACCAACGGGCAACATGCCTTTTATCAGCTAATACATCAAGGTACAAAACTTATCCCGTGTGACTTTCTGGCCGCAGCTCAAGGACATTATGACTCGCCAGTCCATCACGACATATTAATGTCTAACTTCCTGGCGCAACCAGAAGCGTTAATGAATGGCAAATCTAAGCAAGAAGTGGAAAATGATATTGGTGCGTCAGATCCACTTTTAACCATGTCTAAAGTGTTCTCTGGCAACAAACCTTCCAATTCATTTTTATATAAGAAACTGACCCCTCGCACACTGGGCACACTACTTGCGTTTTATGAACACAAAATTTTTGTTCAGGGTGTTATTTGGAATATTAACTCTTTCGACCAAATGGGAGTAGAACTTGGTAACGTATTGGCTAAAGCCATTTTGCCTGAGCTTAAAAGTGGTGAATCGATTAACACCCACGACTCATCTACAAATGCACTCATCAATACCTATAAAAAACTGCGTGATGAACAGCACGCAGTTTAATTCTAAATAATTGTTAGATAAGGTTAATAAATTGTCGAAATCCATTCTCACATTCATTATTAGCCTTATTTCGACATCTATCCTGATTTCTTGTGACAACTACAAACCAAATCACCTAGGATTCTCCGCCCTTGAGCAAATTAAAGCCGAAGGGACAATTAATGTATTTACCCGTCTGGACCCAACAACATATTACCAAGGGGCTGATGGCATAACCGGCTTAGAATATGATCTAGTCATGCTTTTTGCTGACCAGCTAAAAGTTAAAGTTAACTTCATATTTCCTGATAGCTTTGATGATATTCTAAATGGTATTTCAGAAAATAAAGCCGATATCGCTGCCGCAGGACTTACGGTTACTGAGCCGCGCAAATTAAAAATGCATTTTGCCCCCGCTTACCAAAGCATTACTGAACAAGTTATTTATCGCTCAGGTAAAAAAAGACCGAGGACGATTACTGATTTAAGTAATGGAATCCTCGAAATAGTCAAAGGAACAAGCCATACTGAGAGCTTAAAAAAACTATTAGACAAGCACCCAAACCTCACATGGAACACTAACGAAGTGCTTAATACCGATGGCTTACTATATTTAGTTAATGAAGGTTTAATTGACTACACGATTGCTGATTCACACCAAGCCAGTACCATCAAACACTTTTACCCAAAACTGAATATTGCTTTTAATATCACCAAACCTCGCCACCTGGCCTGGGCCTTACCTCTCTCAAAAGATAACAGCCTTTATGATGAAATCAGTCGCTTTTTTAGCAGGATAAAAAAAGATAAAACACTTCAGCACTTGCTAGAAAAACATTATGGAAACACTGGGAATTTAAGTTATGTCGGTAATTGTCGATTTAGATTACACGTAAAAAGTCGACTTCCAACTTATGAAAAACTCTTTAAAACTGAAGCGATAAAACACGATATAGATTGGCGTTTGCTTGCAGCTATAGGCTATCAAGAATCTCACTGGCGTGCCGATGTAGTATCACCTACAGGCGTAAGAGGCCTAATGATGCTAACCAAAAGCACGGCCAAACAATTGGGTGTTACAGACCGAACCGATCCTGTACAAAGCATTACAGGTGGTGCTTTATATTTTAAACAACGGCTTAAACAAATACCGGATCAGATTCAAGAGCCTGATCGCACATGGTTTGCCCTAGCATCATACAATGTTGGTTTTGGACACTTAGAAGATGCGAGAATTCTAACTCAAAAAAGAAATGCAAATCCCAACAAATGGTTAGATGTAAAAAAATCACTACCTTTACTTAGCAAAAAGAAATGGTACGAACAAACCCGATATGGTTATGCCAGAGGTGGAGAACCGGTTCGCTATGTTGAAAATATTAGAAGTTACTATGATTTATTATTCTGGTTAACCGAGGAAAATCAAATAGAAAAAGACGTTATGTCCATAGAAGCTGTTGCTCCGGAAAATAATGCGCTTAGCTTTGTACCACCAAGTTTATAATGATTTTCTGAGTAACTTCCCTCTTTCTCGCTTTGCACGAAAAAAATCCCTTAGTAATTCAGAGCATGTCTGCTCAAGCACGCCGCCTTGCCAATCTACACGATGATTCAAAAAGCTCGCGTCAGTCAGACTTAAGGCATTGCAAACCGCGCCACGCTTAGGATCAAATGCCCCGAAAACCAAACGTTTAACCCGTGCATGAGAAATTGCCCCCATACACATCACACAAGGCTCTAAAGTGACATAGAGTGTTGCATCTGTAAGTCTATAATTTTTTAGAGCCAACCCCGCATGACGCATTGCCATCATTTCTGCATGCGCTGTTGGATCATGACTTTGAATAGGGATATTCCAACCCTCAGCAAGACACTGTCCTTCTTTGACTAAAACCGCACCCACAGGGACTTCACCCTGTGTTTCTGCACGTTGCGCCAATCGTATTGCATGGCGCATCCATTGCTCATCTATTTTTGTTATTCCCACTCAATAGTAGCCGGCGGCTTGCCTGAAATATCGTAACAAACACGGGAAATACCAGACACTTCATTAATGATGCGTCTAGAGATTAAATCTAAGAAGTCATAAGGTAAATGCGCCCAACGAGCCGTCATAAAATCAATCGTCTCAACCGCACGAATAGCAATGACATAATCATAACGTCTGCCATCACCCATCACACCCACCGACTTAACAGGTAAGAAAACAGCAAAAGCTTGACTGACTTTATTGTAAAGGTCATTCGCGTACAGCTCTTCGATAAAAATGGCATCGGCTAGCCTTAATAATTCAGCATACTCTTTTTTAACTTCACCTAAGATTCTGACGCCTAACCCAGGCCCAGGAAATGGATGACGAAACACCATATCCGCTGGCAAGCCTAATTCCAAGCCCAGTTTTCTTACTTCATCTTTGAACAATTCTCTTAAAGGCTCAACCAGCTTTAATTTCATATCCTCAGGTAATCCACCGACATTATGATGTGACTTAATCAAATGCGCTTTACCACTTTTAGATCCGGCTGATTCAATGACATCAGGATAAATAGTGCCTTGAGCTAACCATTTTGCATCAATAAATTTAGCAGCCTCTTCATCAAATATCTCGATAAACAA
>WTAG01000670.1 GCA_013139755.1 Methylomarinum sp.
GGTGATAGTGCTAAACTTGGTTTTTTTAGGCCGCTTATTCAAGGGCATGCTGAAGAGGACATGTTGATTCATCTTATTGTGGATCGTTATCAGCTTAAATGGTCTTATGAGTCAATGTATGGTTGTAGCAATGACGTTGCTAGAGAGCTATTGGCTTCGAATCGCTATGATGAATTGCAGAAACTTATTATGGAAAAATATAAGGAGCTGGAAAGTCAGTGTGAGCATGTTTTATGTGTTGGAACGGATTATAGGGAAGGGGAGTTGACTAATGAATTTGATTTTAATGCGGATGTTGCTAATAATTTAGGCTGTTTATTAATGCCTGTCTTTAGTGGAAAGGATCGAAGTATTGCTCATATTGTTGATGCAACGATCAATTTTAAACAGGCTTTGAGAGATCATGATTGTGATGTTCTGGCATTGGTTGTTAATGGAGTTTCAGCTCAATATATTGATGAATTAAGTCAAGTTTTTGAGCAGCAACATGAACCCCATCCCATCTATCTTGTGCCTACTGTTCCCGCTCTAGAGAGACTAAGTATCAGTGATATTATTCGGCAACTGAATGCAACGGTTTTAAGTGGTGATACCGAAACTTTAAATCGGGATGTATTGAATTATAAAGTGGCGGCTATGCAGGTGCCTCACTTTTTAGATCATTTACAGGAAGGGGATCTGATCATTACTCCAGGGGACCGCTCTGATATTATTCTCGCGAGTTTAATGGCGCATAAATCTTCTAATTACCCACAAATTGCTGGCTTATTACTGAGTGGGCATCAAGCACCTGAAGAACAAATCAGCCGTTTAATTTCGGGCTTGGGTAAGGTGCCTTTTGCGGTGCTGGGTGTTGATAGTGATACCTTTACTACCGCGATGAATGTAACCAAAGTGGTCTCAATATTAGAGCCTGAAAATGAACGTAAAATCGCTGCAGTACTTGGGGTGGTGGAAAATAGTATTAATTTATCTGTGCTTAAACATAGATTAGCCACAACTCAGACAAGTCGAGTGACACCGTTAATGTTTGAATATGAACTCATGCAAAGAGCTAGGCAGCAGCAAAAACATATTGTATTACCAGAAGGTTTAGACGAGCGTATTTTACGGGCAGCAGAAATCCTAATTTTACGTGGTGCGGCAAAAATAACCTTATTAGGTGACGTTAAGAAAATACGCAATAAAATTCAGGCTTTAGGACTGCAATTAGACTCAGTCGATATTATTGATCCCTGGTCTTCAGAGATGCGAGAGCGATATGCTGAAAGCTATCATCACTTGCGAAAACATAAAGAGGTGACCTATGGAATGGCCTATGAAACCTTAGCTGATGCTAGCTATTTTGGCACTATGATGGTTTATTTGGGGGATGCGGATGGGATGGTTTCTGGCGCTATTCATACGACGCAGCATACTATTCGTCCTGCGTTTCAAATCATTAAAACCAAGCCTGGAGTTTCTATTGTTTCCAGCGTTTTTTTTATGTGTCTGGAAGACAGAGTGCTCGTTTTTGGGGACTGTGCCGTTAATCCAACGCCTAATTCTCAGCAGTTAGCGGATATTGCGATTAGTTCGGCAGAATCAGCACAGTTGCTAAATATTTCACCCCGTATTGCCATGTTATCTTATTCTACTGGGGTATCGGGGAAAGGTCAGGCGGTAGACAAAGTACGTGAAGCGGTAAAAATAGCCAGAATGCAGCGACCTGATTTAAAGATTGATGGCCCCATGCAATATGATGCTGCAATAGATGCAGGAGTGGCCAAAACCAAACTGCCCGATAATGAGGTGGCAGGCCAGGCCAACGTACTGATATTTCCTGACCTGAATACCGGGAATAATACTTATAAGGCAGTACAACGTACATCGGGAGGTATTGCTATAGGTCCTGTGTTGCAAGGTTTGAATAAGCCCGTTAATGATTTGAGTAGAGGATGTACAGTGATCGATATTGTGAATACCGTTGCCATCACCGTGGTACAGGCACAATTAAATGGAGTGGACAATGAAAATATTAGTCATTAATTCAGGTAGTTCATCTATTAAGTATTCACTGTTTGAAATGGATAATTTAACCGTGTTAGCTTCTGGTGTTATCGAGAGAATTGGTGAGTCAAGTAGTCCGCATCTCTATCAATGGCTGGATAGAGATGGGATGTTACAAAAAGTAGGCAGTAAATCAATTATAGAAAATCATCAGCAAGGGATCGCTGAGATTATTAAACAATTGTTAGATTCCTCGGTACTTAAGAAAATGTCTGACCTTTCAGGTATAGGGCATAGAGTCGTTCATGGTGGTGAATTATTTCATCAACCTGTTTTGATTGATGATTCAGTGTTGGAGGGGATACGAAAAATGATTCCTCTGGCTCCACTCCATAATCCTGCTAATCTGACTGGCATAGAAATCTTTTTGCAACATGTGCAAAATATTCCGCAAGTTGCAGTCTTTGATACAGCTTTTCATCAAACCATGCCGGCCTATGCATTTCATTATGCTTTACCTAAGGCATTGTATGAGCAAGAACAGGTAAGACGGTATGGTTTTCATGGCACCTCTCATTATTACGTTGCTAAACAGGCTGCAAATTTTTTAAACAAACCCTTGCAGCAATTAAATTTAATTGTATTACATCTTGGTAATGGTGCGAGTGCGACAGCAATTGAACAAGGGCAAAGTGTTGACACTTCAATGGGGATGACACCACTTGAAGGCCTGGTTATGGGGACGCGTAGTGGAGATATTGATCCGGCTATTCCTTTTTATTTAAATGCTAAAAAAGGAATGACTCATGAAGAAATAGATGCCCTGTTAAATAAACAAAGTGGATTAAAAGGGATTTGTGGTGAAAATGATATGCGTGCTGTTCATCAAATGGCAAATAAGGGAGATGAAGATGCGCAGCTAGCTTTAGATATATACTGTTATCGAATCAAAAAATATATAGGTGCCTATTTTGCAGTTTTAGGAAAGGTTGATGCGGTCATTTTTACTGGAGGTATTGGTGAAAATGATGCTTATGTCAGAGAAAAATCATGTGAGGGGTTAGGCTTATTTGGGCTTGAAATAGATAATAAGAAAAACCTGC
>WTAG01000475.1 GCA_013139755.1 Methylomarinum sp.
AGGTATTTTAAAGTTCACTATATGACGGTGAGTCGGGCGGTGAAGAAATATGAATCCCAATAATGTTGTAATGTTAGAACTGACCCCGGCTAGGTTTAAAGACAAGCTTCACCTTGGCAGCAGTTAAAAAACCAGATTTATTTGGGTGATGATGACTTTGTCAATGACATGCAATGCAAGATTGATCCAGAACAATCGCTTAAAGATATACCAAAAAAGCAAAAACTGGCTCCGGTAAAACCATTAGAAAGAGAAGTAGGGTCAGTTCTAACATTCCAACATTTATGCTACTATTAAGCACATGGCTAGACCACTAAGATTAGAATTTTCAGGTGCACTGTATCATGTAACTTCGCGTGGAGATCGTCGTGAGGATACAAAGAAAAAACTAAACACCAGATGTTTCTTGGCAGTGAGGTGTTTGTTGGTGAGCACCGACAAACAGCAGAAAAACCAGAAAAATTACGCGAATTATCCAAAGCGCATAAAAGGTCGGTTGCTTTAACGCTTTCAGGTTATCAAGAAAGATATTCTCAGCGTAATGAGGCGATGGCAAGCGCTTATTTATCTGGAGCGTATACAGTGGCGGAAATAGGCAGGTATTTTAAAGTTCACTATATGACGGTGAGTCGGGCGGTGAAGAAATATGAATCCCAATAATGTTGTAATGTTAGAACTGACCCCGGCTAGGTTTAAAGACAAGCTTCACCTTGGCAGCAGTAAAAAACCAGATTTATTTGGGTGATGATGACTTTGTCAATGACATGCAATGCAAGATTGATCCAGAACAATCGCTTAAAGATATACCAAAAAAGCAAAAACTGGCTCCGGTAAAACCATTAGCGTATTTTGCTGAAAAGTATAAAACCCGCAACGAAAGTATGGCATATGCCTATTTAAGTGGGAGTTATACGCTTTCTCAAGTAGGCGAGTATTTCGGTGTGAGCTATGCTACTGTGAGTCGAGCAGTAAAACAAACAGAAAAAGAGAGTAGAGATGTAAAATGTAAGGCCTGACCCCATGACTGTTGATTCTTGGCAGAAACAGCGGCAATACGATGCTTAGAAAGGCGCCCGCCGTTATGAGTCAAAAAAAAACTGGCGATTAGATTCGCCAGGTTAAAGTTGGAAGACATTACCAATATCCATATACATTAAAGAACGCGTTTATACAAAAACATTCTTTCTGTTGATCATCGGCAGCAAAGTTATTTAGAAAATCAATTGCTGATATATTTGCTGTATTCTCAAACCAAGTTGTAATGGTTCTTATCTGGGACGTTTTTTATAAAAACAAACCTAAGTAAAGGTCTGATCTTGTAAGCTTTAGTCCAGATAATTTCCATTCCAATTTTTTCGTAAACAGAAAAAATGCAGTTTTAATAACAAAAAAGTATTGATATACCTATTAATTGTTTTTTGTAACATGTTGATTTGACTTGTCAGGGTCATCCATGCAACCAGTTAAACCAACAAGCATTAATGTAACAGCTAAAATTGCTAGTGTTTTTTTCATTATTTTCCCCATTTTTTATTTTAATATTTGCACATATATAAAAGTGCGATTCGGTTATGTGAATCTCTATTAATCAGTTTTGCTTTATGCTCTCTGACTCAATCTAATGATTACAAAGTCAAGATTGGTGAAAAAAATTAATAGAGCTTCACTTATACCATGGCAAATTAATGTATGCAATAAATTAAATCTGAAAATTAATGTGGTCAGACAAGATCGAAAGTCAAAACTAAACTATATTATCCTAACTTAAGTTTCTTACTTTGTAAGAAGGTTCCACAGGTCATTAAAGTCCGGATTTTGTATCGGAACAACTTAGGATGAAAAGGCTTAACTTTTGCAGCTGGTAAGAAATCTAGTATGGCGGTTTTTAGAATTTTTTGGTTTTAACCTGATAAGTATTCACTTAATAAAAATGAAAAGTAGATAAAACTTAATTGATGATTTATCTGGTTAGGGAACTGGTAGACCCTGTTATTGTTTTTTAACTTGATTTGCTTTTTATTCCTGGACAGACTTTAAGTTTTTTAATGATTTGCCAATATTATCTTTTTTAGTTTTTTAATAAGATTCAAGCCTTTTTTACGTTGGGCCTTGATGACTTCAAGCTTTCGTTTAATGCTCTTGACCTTTTTTATATCTTGTTCTTTATCCAGTTTTTCTTTAAGCAATATCTTCTTTCTCTTAAGCTCCTTTAAAAGCTCTTTGAGTGAGACGATCTGATCATATTGCTCGTTATGCCCAAAATCTAACAGCTGTTGGGCTTTTTTAATCAATTTTTTAGTTTTCATTGTAAATCTCAAAGATTAGGCAATTGTTTTTATCTTTATTAGCTCATCAACATCATCGTCATTAAGCATGATAGAGCGTTCAGCTTTTTTTATACTAAAGTCGCCTCTAGCAAATAATGCCTCCGCCATTTGTACAAGTTTTTTTGTAACATCATAAACATAGGCTGAGTCATTCATTAATGAAGTTGCCATTAATGGGGTGATTTGGTTTTTACGAATTAAAATTTCGAGCATACCATTGCTAGTCGTATCATTCTCTTTCATTTCAAGCTTGATGCTATCAAGAGAAAGTACGCTAGGGTGGTTTTCACTATGCTGCATTTCAGATATTTGGCGTAATACAGAGCCTAGAAAACTGCGTATTTTATTATATTCTGCACGTATATATTCGTTATCTGAATTGATATATTGCGACATGTTTTTATGTAAGTGTTTGGTGTCTTTTATCGCTTCAACAATATCTCGACAGGCTGCACGCAATACAAAAAGTTCTTCGTTTTGCTCAGGTGTCATCACCATTATAGCTTTGCTGATATAACTAATAATCTCACTATATAAGTATTTTATATCCGTGTTGTACTGTTCATCTATATCTATTTCAATTGCCAGTCTGTTTTTTTCAATGATGGCGTCAAGATCATTGTCTGATTCAATATCATGTCGATGAAGGCTTAGACCGTGGGCAATAATAGCAAAGGCATTGTTATAGAGATGAATGGACTCTTTTCGTACAGCCTCTATTGAGGTGTCAGGAAGCTCAAGGGCAGAATCGTTTAAATAAATGGGATCTGCTGTACGTGTTTTTCTTTCAGGTATGATGATTGATATTAAACGAACAAGTGGGTTGATCAGCGGTACCATAAGAAAAACGCCTGAAATGTTAAATATGGTATGAAAAATAGCAAGTTTTAATGTGTAATCAGTTTCTTCCAGACCTATATATGAAGCAATGGTGTTGACCAGGTCCATAATTGGGTTCATCAGAATGATAAAGACGATACCTGCAATTACTTTAAACAATACGTCTGACAAAGCGAGTCTTTTACCATTGGTGTTAGAGGTAAATGAACCCATGATGGCAGTAATCGTAGTACCCACATTTGCGCCGATAACAAGAGCCAGAGCATTGGCATAGGATACCTGGTCAACAGAAAGTGCTGTAATTACCAGGATAAGAGTGGCATGGCTGGACTGCATGATAATGGTGGCCAAAATGCCGATCAGTGTAAATACCAAAATGCCAGAAAGGCCTTCCATTGCGTAATCAGTCAAGCTGATGTGATTCTGAAAGGTTTCAAAGCCTTCTTTCATGTAATGAATACCTAAAAAAAGAAAGCCCAGTCCAGCCAGAATATAGCCGACCCCTTTAAGATATTTTGTTTTTTGAAAGACCAGGATGATTGCAAACACGAGCATGGGCATTGCATAAGTCGATATTTTTACCTTCAGGCCAAAACCTGCAATCAGCCAAGCACCTGTTGTAGTACCTACATTGGCACCAAAAATGATACCCATTCCCTCAACAAGTCCAATCAGACCTGAACTTAAAAATGAAATGGTTATTACTGATACGAGTGAACTGGATTGCATAATCGTAGCCGCTGCAAAACCAAAGCTAAGGCTTTTCCACATTTTGTTGGTACTCTGGCGTAATATCTTTTCAAGAGTTCCTCCTGTGAATGTTGCAAATCCTTTTTGAAGAGCAAGCATCCCAAACAAAAAAATTGCCACGCCTGCTGATATTTCTTTGAAATTTGGACTAATCCAGAATCCATAAGTAAGTATGGCGAGAATTGTGGGTAATAGTATTTTTCTAAGCATCTTGCGTGTTAGTTTTTGATGTTATATGGGGTAGAGGCAAAGGGAGTGAAGGATAAATTCTTATAATTGACGTTTGATTAGCAAAACCAGATATTCTACCATTTTTTCTTTAACTAACAGTTAAATAGCAGAAAATTTAAATTGAAGTGGCTCTGGTTTTTTTAGGTGGTGTAGGTAGTCTTTTTATAAGCTGGACGAAGCTGATTTTGATTAAAGCCGGGAGCATCCTGGAACAAAAATAGTCTCTCTGAGACCTTGGCGTATTTTGAAACCTAAGTGCGTTTTTAAATGTGTGAGCGAGTAAGAACTAGTATGGTCAGGTCTTTGATTTATGATTTTTAATAATTCCACTCACTGTAGAATAGTGCAGCTTAAAATAGTCTCCTAACTCTTTTAAGGTATAACCGCCAGTAGCATAGGCAAAAACTATTGCCTCGTTTCTTATTTTGTATTTCTCAGCATAATAAGATAAAGATTTTGGTAAAGGTCTACGTGGTGAGGTCGGTGGTTCACTTAAATCTTGATCAGCTTTGATGTAGTGTTGCATTGATTGCACAAACTTCTTAAATAATTTCCACCCGGTTTCTGCCATTATGTTTCGCCCGGTATAAAGCCTCATCAGCTTCTTTAATAACATTGTTTAAAGATGTTATTTCTTCACCATTTCTACAGCATACTCCAATAGAAAGTGTGGTTGGGATAAGTGCTCCCTCAAAGGAAAAGTCAAATTGCTCGACTTTTTGTCTGATTCTTTCTGCTAACTTACTGACTGCATTAATATCAGTATTGTGTAATAACATGATAAATTCTTCGCCGCCGTAGCGTGCCAACATGTCGTCTTTGCGCATTTCCCCTTGTAAAATAATCGCCAGATCTTTCAATACCTGGTCACCTGCGGGATGACCAAAATTGTCGTTAATTTTCTTAAAAAAATCGACATCGCACATGATAATAGCCAAATTATCATTATTTAGTTTGCAAACAGATACTTTCTCTCCTGCTTGTAATATAAAGGCACGTCGATTAGATATATTGGTTAATGCATCGGTATTTGCAGCTTGATATAAAGCATGTTCAGACTCAACTTCATTTGCTTTTTTATATTCGATTTTCATAACCGTACTCCCGACCCTAATTCTTGAAGTCGATTCAATCACTTGTCTTTCAATCCGAATATCATTTACATAACAGCCATTGGTTGATTGATAATCTTCAAGAATAATGCAATCAGGATAAATAATGAATGCACCATGTTTACGGGAAATTTTTGCATCTACAA
>WTAG01000342.1 GCA_013139755.1 Methylomarinum sp.
CTTTCAATGTAGTCTCTTTTTACTCAAGAGACGAGGTTACACTTAATTTATGGCACGGAGCCGGCTCTTATCTCCGCGATAGCGGCTTCGTCCAACAATCAAATCCACTTGACCGTAAAAAGCGTCATGTTTTTTGCGAAGCAAAAAAACACGCCTCTTTTTACGTCAAGTGATTTTGGCGTTCAAGCTGTAGAAAAACCTCAAAAACCAGCCAAATTTGGTAAAATAGGTCATCGAAACAAAGGTGTTGCAGATGGCCAAATATATTCACTACGACTACAACCAAAATGTCATGGTTGTCATCAATTATCGTGATCAACTTCAGGCCGGTACTTTTGAACATGCCCTACATTACTTAGTAACCGAAAAGCTAGACCTGAGTATTTTTGACAAAGCCTTTAAAAATGACCATGAAGGTCGTCCGGCTTATGATCCTGCCATACTGCTAAAAATCATCCTGTTTGCCTACTCGAAAGGTATTACCTCCAGCCGTGAAATTCAGTGGTGTTGTGAAAGCAACATTATCTTCAAAGCCTTATCCTGTGACAGTATCCCTCACTTTACAACGATTGCTTCATTCGTCAGTGGTTACCCAGAACAGATAGAAACCTTGTTTGAACAAATTTTACTGATCTGTGACGAACAAGGCTTATTAGGCCATGAGCTGTTTGCTATAGATGGCTGTAAGCTTCCTTCCGATGC
This sequence comes from Methylomarinum sp., assembly GCA_013139755.1. The sequence goes on from WTAG01000342.1 coordinate 703, forward strand.
GGCAAAAACCTGGTCAGGCACACATAAAGAATTAGCGCATAAAAGGGATAAGTTAAAAAAGTTGATTAAACATCATATGGCAGAGCATCAAAAGCTAGACCAAGAAGATAGCTATGAAACGGAACAAGCCAAAAGAATTCAGCAAAGCATAGACACCCTTAATAAAGCAGCCGATAAAATAGAATACTTCTTGGAAAATAATGAGCCACGACTAGGACAAGGTAAAAGCAAAAAGGAAGTCAAAAGCAATATGACAGACAATGATAGTGCCAAAATGACCACCTCAAAAGGCACGATCCAAGGCTACAATGGCATCGCCACGGTTGATAAAAAACACCAAATAGTCATTGATGCGCAAGCCTTCGGCGCCGGGCCAGAGCAGTCCACCTTACAACCCATATTAAAAACCATTAAAGAACGCTATAAGCGCCTTAAAATCAATGATGATATTTTTGAAACAGATGCCATTGTGACGGCAGACACAGGCTTTGCCGATGAATCCAATATGGAATATCTACACACAGAAGGTATCAATGCTTATATTCCCGACAACCAGTTTCGCTCCCGCGATCCCAAATTTGCTCAACAAAAAGAAAAATACCAACGCCCCTCACGGGCTAAAAAGGGAAGTAAACTCACATTTCCCGCGAGTGAATTTAAGTTTGACCCAATCGAACAGACCTGTAAATGTCCCGCAGGAAAGCCATTATCAAAAGAAAGTAAAGTGACGGATAAATACGGAAACAGTAAAGCCTTTTTTAAAGGCAAGTTTACCGACTGTAGAGAGTGTGATTTAAAAAGTAAATGCCTGAGAAACCCAGCAGCAGTCGATAAAGTCAATGGAGATGGTCGGCAAGTTTCCTTTATGTTAGAAAAAACAGGCACGCCTTACACTGACTGGATGAAAATAAGAGTCGACTGCAAAGAAGGCAAACAAATTTATAGTCATAGAATGTCAGTAGTAGAACCCGTCTTTGGGAATATTACCAGCAATAAAGGACTCAAGCGATTTAGCTTAAGAGGCAAAAGCAAAGTGAACGCACAATGGAAACTGTTCTGTTTGATACAGAATATAGAGAAACTGGCTAATTATGGCAAGATAGCCGCATAAAGGAAGAGTAATAGGGGCTAAAGAGCCACGTAAAACAGAATAAAGCAGTCTACAGGCCAGATGTATCAAGCAAGAAAAGGAAATGCTAGATGTTAGATGAAAAGTTGGGCATAATGTTGAAAATCAAAAAAAATGACAGAGAGACTTGGTTGAACTTCCTTTTATGGGTTTTTCTACAGCCTCGTTAGCTTTTAAAAAATATATGCTTTTTAACACTCAATAGTATAATAAATTAATTAGTAGATGAGATGAGTGTATGAAAGTAGAAAGACTTAAAAAAGATGAATTAGATAAGTATTGTAAGGAACTGGGTCTTGAAACCAAGGGACTTAAAAAAGCTGAATTAATTAATGCAGTTTACACGTTTCAACGTGCTGAAATTGATACAGCGATAGCAACTGGAAATTGTTTAGAATTACTTTCATTAAAAATTAGTAACTTAGCTGATGATTACGCAAAAAATCTTAAAGCCAAGATTTTAGTTCGAAAAAAAGAAATGCAAAAAGATGACAATTCTCATTATTTGGTTTATAGAGTCTTAGGCATTTCTGGTGATGAAGGAAAGTTAATTGATGAGTACCAAAATACAGGTCGGTTTTTATATAAATATGCTGGTTCATTTCTTGAAGAGGCAGCTTCACTTTGCTTATTTTTCTCCAATAGTCAGGGAGGGAAAACGACTGTAGATAATACACAAGGGCAAAGGCCTAAAACATTTGAAATAGATTTTTTAAATGGTAATGATGCAATTGAATTAAAGTGGCGAGACGCAACAACAGACGGCGACCATATTACAAAAGAGCATACAAGAGTTAAAGTAATAAAAGAGCATGGGTATACACCTATTCGGGTGATGTTTTATTATCCTCAAAGAGAGCAAGCAATTAAAATACAAGAGACTCTCAAAACACTTTATAACGGTGTTAATGGAGAATATTATGCTGAAGATGATGCATGGGAATACCTTTATCAAGTAAGTGGCTATAATTTAAAATCTATTTTAATAGGTATTGCGGAGCGTAGAGATAATGACCCCGCAAATGATTAACCATATTTTGCAAGGTGATTGCCTTGATAAAATGAAATTAATTGAGAAAGAATCAATAGACCTTATTTACCTTGATCCGCCTTTCTTTACAGAAAAAAAACATGTTCTAAAAAATAGAGAAAGAACTCAAGAATTCTCCTTTGATGATATTTGGGGTAGTAATAAAGAATATGCAAGTTTTCTAAAAAAACGCATCTCACTGATGTATGGTATTTTAAAAGAAACAGGGTCAATATTTATTCATTGTGATAAAAATGGAGAACATATTATAAGGGCTATATTAGACCAAGTTTTTGGTGAAAATAATTTTCAATCAGAAATAATTTGGAGCTATAAAAGGTGGTCAAACTCTAAAAAAGGCTTACTACCTGCCCATCAAAATATTTATTTTTACTCAAAATCAAAAGATTTTAAATTTAACCCTATTTATACCGCTTATTCAGAAACAACTAATATTGACCAGATATTACAACGCAGAACAAGGGATGAGCATAATAAATCTGTTTATGACCTGGATGATAAAGGGGACTTTAAACATGCTGATAAGAAAAAAGGGGTTCCATTGAGTGATGTTTGGGAAATTCCTTACTTAAACCCCAAAGCAAAAGAGCGAGTTGGCTATCCAACACAAAAACCTTTGTTACTTTTGGAGCGTATCATTGATCTTACGACGGAAAAAGGTGATTTAATTTTAGACCCATTTTGTGGTAGTGGAACAACTTGTGTTGCTGCAAAATTACAAAACCGTAATTTTATAGGAATAGATGAGTCAGAAGAAGCTGTAAAACTTTCAAAAAATCGTATAGAGAACCCGATTAAGACTCATTCAAACCTTTTAAGAAATGGAAGGAGTTCTTATGTTAATGCGGATAAAGAGGCTTTGTCATTATTACAAGGAATTGATTTTAATCCTGTTCAGAGAAACAAAGGGATTGATGCAATTTTAATTGATTTTTATAAAAATAGTCCTGTGTTAGTTCGTGTTCAGAAAGTAAATGAAACTTTAGCTGAGGCAGCTGCTTATTTAATGAAAGCTAAGAAAACAAAAAAATCCAAGAAAGTTATCCTTATTCAAACTAATGAGTTTAAGTTATTGGATGAAGAAATTAAGTATGAGGGGATGGTCATACTCCAGTCTCCTTCACTTCAAATTTCAAATTGTTTAATATCGGAAAGCTAACAATCGCATCCAGCTGACCGTAAAAAGCGTCACAAAATTTGCTATCGCAAATTTTTCGCCCCTTTTTACGGCCGCTGATGCGGGCGTTATTGAGGAACTGGAGCTGCGCTCCAGTTCCTCAATAACACCGCGGTGACTGGTACCCAGTCGAAAGCTCGGTTATTAAGGATCTGTCGCATGGCTCCAGAACCTAAATAACCAAGCGTTCGACTGGCATGTTTGCCTTAGTAATAGTCCGTGCTCGCACTCCATTACTAAGGCAAACCCGCCAGTCACCGCGGTGTTATATTTTGCCAAGAAAAATTTTAGGTTTCTGATTCAGTGGGT
>WTAG01000277.1 GCA_013139755.1 Methylomarinum sp.
TACGTTCTCTCGGATTATCGGTATACAGCAAGGGTCTCTGGTTATCCCTTTTTGTTCGCTGCACTATTTTATCAATAGAACATTGCAAATACACCACAAAGCCATTTTTTTGCAATGCCTCCCGATTAGCCTCCCTTAAAATTGCACCACCGCCTGTTGCCATTACGATGCCATCAATTTGAGTCAACTCCTCAATCATATTCTGTTCGCGCGCCCTAAAGCCATCCTCCCCTTCATATTCAAAGATGGTTGGAATATCAACTCCTGTTTGTTCCTCTATTGCCTTATCACTGTCATAAAAGGGTAACTGTAATGCTTTCGCCAGTTGCCTGCCTATGGTGGTTTTACCTGCACCCATTAGGCCAATTAAATATATATTTTCTGTTTGTTTCATAATCAACCAAGCACATTAAACCAATAAAAAAGGGGGCATTATGCCCCCTTTCTGTTTTTTTTTACAGTTTGTTATCTTAGTGACAAGCTATCTTTTATTATTTTAGGCGTTACAAATATCAGCAACTCTCTTTTTCTATCACTCTCAATTTTCTTTTTAAACAAAAAACCAACACCAGGCAAGTCTCCAAAAAATGGAATTCTGTACTGTTCATTTATTGAATCACCTTCGTAGACACCGCCCAAAACAATTGTCTCACCATCGCTCACTCGAACCATCGTCTCAATTTCTCTTTTATCTATACCACCTGCTACATTAGGTGCATCCTTTTTAATCAGTAAGTCCATTATCACATCACCATCAGGCGTAATTTGTGGCGTCACATTTAATTCAAGCACAGCATCTATTAATTGAGTTTGCGTACCGTCCTGACTCACTGTTGTATAAGGTATTTGCACACCTTGCTTAATAAAAGCAAGCTCTCTATCCGAGGTCATCACCCTGGGATTTGCAAGCACTTCACCTCTATTTTCATTTTCCAGTGCCGATAACTCCAGATTAAGCACATAATCAGCAGCCCTAGCCAAAGTCATGCCTAATGCACCGACAGGGTGAGCATTTATTGCATTTGCCCCCAAATCAACCAAGTAACCTGGCCCATCGGGTACTGTTACAAAAGAACCGTCATCATCAGGAATCAACTCACCAAACGTCGGCTCTGCACCTAAAGCAAAGACCTTACCTCCATTAACTGAAGCAGCTTTTGCCACCCCAAACTTAACTCCGATTTCCTGGGCAAAATTATTATCTGCAATCACAATTCTTGATTCAATCATCACCTGTCTAACAGGCACATCAAGAATTCTAATCATCTCTCTTATCTCTTCAAGCTGCTTGGCAGTATCCTTGACAATAATTGTATTGGTTCTTGAATCTACCGTAGAACTTCCTCTGATAGATAATACTCCTCTGGTGTCACTCATTTCCGTTGTTCGGCTTGATCTACTTGCAGTAGAGTTACTTCCCCCAAAAACACCTGAGTTTCTATCAGAGCCTGATGCACTAGAAGCTGCAGACTTAACTACATTAGAGCCAACCAATAGCACTTGAATATCTTCAGCTTTTGCATAATTAATTTGGATATATTCAGTTCTCAAGGGTTCAAGTTGTTCAACGACTCTATTTGCAGCTAACTCCTCTTCTTCAATCTTAATAATTTCTGCTGTAGGAGCCACCATTACCACATTACCCGCACGCCTTTTAGCCAAACCTTTAGATTTTAATATTAAATCCAAAGCCTGATCCCAGGGCACATCATTCAATCGTAAACTAACATTTCCGCCAACTGAATCAGCCGCAACAATATTCAAGTCGGTAAAGTCAGCTAAAATCTGCAAAACAGCGCGAACTTCAATTTCCTGAAAGTTTAACGATAACTTATTCCCGACATAGGCAAATTTTTCTTTTAATTTCGCTTCTTTTTCTGCTCTAGTTAGAGGTAAAAAATCAACTGTTAATAAGCCATCTGATTGATATGAGGAATAATCATAGTTACCATCAATTGTTGCTATGCTGATAGTAACTCCCGCCCCTCTTGGTTGAGCATCTATCGTTTGTACAGGTGTTGCAAAATCAGCAACATCAAACCGCTTAACCAATGCATCAGGAAGCTTAGTATTAAGGAAGTTTAAAATAACCTTACCACCTCTCTCCTGTACATCAACCACAGTATTTGGAGTAGAAAGCGCCAATAACAGTCGCCCTTCACCTTTTGGTCCTCTACGAAAATCTATGTTTTTAATTGTTTGCTCAGGAAGTAAGCGAGTAATTTTTCTGTCTACTTGCTTTTCTTGACCTTGGGTCTTAGTCGTAATAATTGCACTTATCGGTTTTAATATTACATAAACCTTATTGCCATCAACTCTGGTTTCATAAGGCACTGTCTCTGTCAGGTTTATAATAACACGTGTTCTTCCTGATGCTTCTACAACATAGACAGCTCCAGCTGCACCTTGATTAACTGAATATAATTTTTTTTCTAAGCCACTTGTCACTCCAGCAAAATCCAATGCAATTCTCGCAGGATTATCTGTTTGGAACACTTTAGGGGTAACCGCAGGCCCATTCATACCCAACTGGATTTGAATTTTATCGCCCGCTAAAGAAGAAAAATTTAACTCGGTAATCGCTGTATTACCCGCCCAAACCGAAGTTACCTGCAGCATTAAAAGCCAGGCACCCAAGATTAAGCAAGCGTAATTAGACTGTTTTTGTAATGTTCTCATTTTATTTTTTTGCATATTCATTTGGTAACCATTCGTTACTCAGCCAGTGCTAATGAAGCTTGTTGCTCACGCCATGTTCCTGGTTTATCAGGCACTATTTCCATCAACTCAATCCTATCATCCAAAATCCGTATAATTTCGCCATAATTTAGCCCCATATAATTCCCTTTCTTAATACGGTGAATCGTACCATCACTTGCCTTAATCAAGGCCCACAATTCATCATTCATAGTTAGCGTGCCGACCATTCTTAAAGTATCTAAAGAATACGCTTCTAACTCTTCTTTTCTTCGAGTTGTATCTGGACGTATTCCCGAACCCGGCGCAACATCCTGAAACTCATCGACCTGTCTTTTTTCTACCGCTCGAAAAGGGTCTCTTAAGCCTTCAGGATTAAAAAGAAAGGGTTCAACGACTTTTATTTCAGGCAATCCCGGAATTGTACCTTTAGGTTTAGCTTTAACCGTCTTAATATATTGTCTTAAATCACTAACATCATCATTAATACAGCCAGACAACCCAAGAGCAAGTATACCCAGCCCCATGCTGACAACATTCTTTTTAATTTGGCAAAAATTACTTTCCGTTATAGTCATCGTCTTTTTCCTCGGCCTTTTTTCTTCTTCTTCTTAACTTCCCCGGCCTCCTCATTATAAGTTTTTATGGTTGCATCCATTGTCATCAAAGCGCCACTAGGAGAAATTGTGACATTATGCACGGTAACTATTCGGGGCAAAGAAGCCAAGCCACTCACAAAAAGCCCTAATTCCTCATACTTACCCACTACTTTAATACTGATAGGCAATTCAGAATAAAAATCCTTTCGAATGGCTCCACCGGGTTTAAAAAGTCGAAATTCCAAACCACTGGCTAAACCTGTCTGAGAGATGTCTATTAATAAATTAGCCACTTCTGCCTTGGTTGGCATTTGCTTAATCATTTCACCAAGCGATGCCTCAATCTGTTTAAGCTGCTCTTTATATTCAGGTAGATTTACTGCTTTCTTTTGTTTTTTTTCAAATGATTTCTTTAACTCTTGCTCTTTGTTTTCTAATTGCTCCAACTCATTTAGCTGATCAATTGTAATATAATAAACACCCGCCACTGTAACCAAAATAGAAACCAAAACAACTGTTGCTACCTTTATTGGAAAAGGCCAGGAACCTGCCGCCTCAAAATCCCAATTAACTTCTGATAAATTCATTATTTCTTATCCTCCTTTGGCTTATTCTCTCCTTGTTTAGCAACCATAGAAAAATCATTGGACTGTCCATTAGTCGCCTTACCTTGCCCCTTAATCACTTTCAATACTGGAGATTCCATCCATGGTGATTTATCTACCCCTCGCATATAAGCAGAAACACGAGCATTTGATTGTGCTTTACCCGTAAAATTTAATACTTTCCCCGTCTGCTTAAACTTAGTCAGAAAAATACCCTCAGGGGTACTTTTTGCCAACTCATCAAATAAATGAACAATTTGTGGTCGACTTTCCTGTAATGCTTGAATCACTTCAATTTTAGTTAAAAGTTGGCTTTTTTTACGCTCAATATCTTGGATTTCTTTGATCTTTTTATTGACTATTCGAATCTCATCGTCAAGCATAGCGTTCCGGCTTTGTTGATATTCTTTCATCCCTTCAATATAAAAATAAACAAATGCAAATAAAATACACGTCACAACAACCCCCGCACCTATTGCTGATACAAAGTCTTGCTGTTTTTGCTTACGAAGCTCTTCACGCCAAGGAAGTAAATTTATTCTTGCCATTAATCAAAACTCCTCAAGGCCAAGCCACATGCAATCATCATTGAAGGTGCGTCATTACTTAAACTCTGAGGTTTAACTCTGTTAGATAATGCCATATTGATAAAAGGATTAGCTATATATGCAGGAATCCCCAAATTCTGTTCGACTAATTTTTCCAGTCCTGCTATAGATGAACAGCCTCCTGCCAAAACAATACTATCTACACCTCTGTTTGCACTGGAAGAAACAAAAAATTGCAAAGAACGCGCTATTTGCTGAACCATTGCTTTTTTAAAGGGATCCAATACATCGGTCATGTAATTATCTGGCAGTCCACCGTGTCTTTTTGCTAAGCCAGCTTCTTCATAAGACAAGCCGTATCGTCGCTGAATTTCCTCAGTCAACTGCTTACCACCAAAACCTTGTTCGCGCGTATACACGGTTCGACCATCATGTATCACATTTAAGGTCGACATGGTTGAACCAATATCTGCAATCGCTATCGTTTGATTTTCAATGGCATCAGGTAACTGATCGGTTAACAATGAAAATGCATTCTCCATAGCAAATGCTTCTACATCAACAACCTGTGCTTTTAAACCCGCTCTATCTAAAACTTCGACTCTATCTTCAACATTTTCTCGCCTAGAGGCTGCCAACAAAACATCAACCATTTCGGGATTATTTTCAGTTTGTCTCTGCACCTCAAAGTCAAGATTAACCTCATCAAGCGAATAAGGAACATACTGGTCTGCTTCCACCAATATCTGCTCTTCCATTTCATCTTCAGCTAAAGAACTAGGCATAGAGATAACCTTAGTCATCACTGAGGAACCAGCAACTGCGACACTAGCTAGCTTAGTCTTTGTCCCCGACTGTTTGACAGCGGCTTTAATTGCATTGGCAATAACATCGACATTTGCGATGTTTTTATCAATAACAGCATCTTGAGGCAAAGGTGCTACTGCATAACTCTCCACCTTATAACGAGCTCCAGACTTACTTAACTCTAATAACTTTATTGCTGCTGAACTGATATCAATACCAAGAACTGCAGGTTGCCCTCTGTTAAACCAGCTCATTCATGAACCCTTTATAATCATGTAAAAACTCAAATAAATAATTTACTGCATTGTTTTTTAATGCAAAACTTTAGCTGTTAACAAACATTTAAAGTTACCTTACCAACAAAGTATAGTAGTCTTTTTGTTTTTTCCCATAAAAAGTATTTGTTTTTTACTAAAAATCACTTAACCAACATAATTTCAACCTTATACTTCATTCTATCAAAATAATTTCAGCCACACTCGCCATTATATAAAAAGCAATAGCACAAAAAACACACCTTACAAAACAAATAGATAGACAGTAAAAGCAACTAATTCCCTTGTTATTCCCCATAACCCATACCAAAGCTTTACTGTTCTGCCATTGATTTTTTCTCCTTATCCTATTAAGTTACATGCATGACACCATGCCTTCAATATAGATAATGATATACAAAACTTTAGACTCCGCATTATTTTGAAAACATGATCTCAAAATAAATCAAAAAAACACCACCAAGGAACGCATCAGAAATAACTTAAGCAATTTTAAACAGTAGACTTCAATCCAAATTGTACGCTTGAAGTTTTCGACATAATTGACCCGCTTATTTCATACTTGCTTCTAAAATAATTTCATCTCTTTTACATACACTATATATTGTGAGCACAAAGCGAAAACTTTTTTACAAAACCTTAAAGTGGACTTTTTTTCTTTTTGTAATAATTGCAATCTGCATAGCTATTGCAGGCGGGCTTTTTATTCAACAGTTACAAAAAAACCTACCCGACACCTCCCAGCTTAATGACGTTGAATACCAGATCCCTTTAAGCATTTACACTCAAGATGGTCTTTTATTGGCTCAATTTGGTGAGAAAAAAAGATCTCCCATTAAAATAAATGAAGTACCTCAACAGCTAATCAATGCATTTCTTGCCGCAGAAGATGGTAACTTTTACTCTCACCCAGGGGTTGATTTTAAAGGTTTAACTCGTGCGGCTTTTCAACTTTTAATAACGGGAAAGAAGAAACAGGGAGGCAGCACAATTACCATGCAAGTTACCCGAAATTTTCTACTGAGCAGAGAAAAGACATATATACGAAAAA
>WTAG01000312.1 GCA_013139755.1 Methylomarinum sp.
TCAATAGCCGTTAAAGGGTAACAGCGAAAACCACACATGCCGTCTTTAATTGCAAAAGACAGGGTATTAATCCAGATCCATAAGTTGGTGAATTTTCGACCATAGAGTCTTTTCTTAGGGACAGATTGATCAAATAAAGGCTGCCCCAGTATTAAGTGTTCCGGGTGTTGCGAGCTCGCAGATATAAAACGAGAAACATCAGCCAGGTGATGCTGACCATCTGCATCAATTTGAATAGCGTGGCTGTAGCCATGCTCAATCGCCAACTTAAAGCCATCAACAACCGCTGCGCCTTTCCCCCCATTAACCTCTCTTTCATATAAGGTCAGCCATTCACTTTCTTGCTCAGCGATTTGTTGTAAAACAGCCGAACACTCGGGTGAACTACCATCATTAATTAAAAAACAGCTTAATCCTAATGGTTTTAGATGCTCAACCACTGTGTTAATGGCATGTTGATGGTTGTAGACAGGGACAATCACACAGGCCTTCATTCTTGCTCACCATAAACTATGCGGCCAGAGCTATGCGAATCAGTTAGCGAACTTAATTCAAAATATAACTTATTAGTTTCTGCTTTCCAGTTAAGTTTCATCCGAATAATATCGTTAGGGCGAATAATTTTTTTAAATTTAACCACTTCCATGCGCAAAAAAGGTTGAGATATATTAAAGAATATTTTGCCAAAACTCTCAGCCCAAGCCAATTGAGTGACACCGGGTAAAATAGGCTGTTCGGGAAAATGGCCTTCAAAATAGATTAGCTCTGGCAATACTTTTAATTGCAGATCGACACTGTCATTTTCATCATTTACATCTAATATCTGCGGAAAACGGTTAGAATCCATTGCTAACAATTGCTCCAATAACCCTCGGTTGACTTTACCTTGGCTAGTTAAGGGGAGTGTATGCATCATTAGCCACTTTTTGGGTAACAATACCGTTTCAAAACTTTGCATGAGTTGCTTTCTAAGCATTTTTATCAGTGCCGCTCTACCTTGCTGCTGTAAATAATCCTGTCCCAATACACTCAAGACTAAAATGGCAGCGACTTTCTCACGTTTTCCTGACAGCACCAAAGTATAAGCTTGTTCTATCCATTGATATGCGATTAGCTGTTGTTCTAATTCATCTAATGATAAACGTTTCTCTTCCACTTTTACGATACGATCAACTCGCCCTAACAAGGCAAAGCGCCCCTCTTCAGCCATTTTAATTTTATCATCTAGTACAAAAGGTGATTTTGCTACTAAATAAGGTGATTTTAAATAGCTTACACCCTGCTCATCAACGCTAACTTCAATGCCTTCAAATGTTGTCCATAAAGCATCATCGACACTTTGTCGCCAGGCAATACCGCCTGTTTCAGAGCTACCATAAATTTCTAATACTTTGTGCTGACAGTTGTCTTGTATCTGCTTTGCTGCTGTAATCGCTAACGCGCCACCCGAACTAAAAATTGCCGCTAATTTTGCTATGGATTGCCACGGAGTCAATTCATCCAGTCGTTTTAACTGTGCCGGGCTGGCAACCCAATATGCTGCAATATCAGAAGCTGCCTTTAACAAAGGTTCAGGGCTGAGATACATTTGACTGTGGAAACAACGCCCAGCGGCTAATGGCCATAACACTCGAAATAACAGGCCATATATATGCTGATGGCTAACTGTGGCTAAAACTTGAGCTTGTGCTAATTGCTGCCCCCAACAACTTTCTAATGTCTCAATCTCAGATTGGAATTGTTGTAATGATTTAGTAATCGCTTTAGCTTGCCCACTGGAACCTGAAGTAAAAATCAGCAGTGATTGTTTATTCATATCCAGCGCTTGCAAAGTGCTTTGATCTAATTGCTGCGGCTCAATGACTAATTCTTTACCTTCCCAGTCACCTAATAACTCACAACCTTGGTCAAGTAGTTTATCAGCTGTTATAGTTTTATTATTCGCTGCAATCCAAACCTCTTTATTACTATGTAACAAAGCAAAAAGACTGACAGCAAAGACATAGGCTTCATCGTAATATAAGGCAAACTGCTTAGTTTTATGATGAGATAGGCTATTGGCTAATGCCTGCACATCGGCATTAAATTGGGTGCTATTGATTAATTGCCCTTGGTATACCGCAATAGCATGTTCTGTCTTTGAAGCTAATGCCAATTGAGACAGCGAGTTAATGTTAGCGCACATGTGCTTGCGTCCTTACCCTGACTAAATACTCCATTCCCATTAACAAGCCGATCAACACATAGGAGATAAAACCATTATACAAACTCCACCAGGCAAAACTACTCCATATGGCAGTAATTGCTGAGATAGAGCCATTAATCACAAAAAAAACCGACCAGATAATAGTGACATTGCGCGTATAGCGTATGCCTTGTTCAGGTAAATTGGGGTGCTGTAGTCTCGCTATGCGTTCAATAATCGGTTGTGAAGAAAACAAACTACTGAAAAAAACAATAAATAAACCAAAGCTAATTAATACCGGATAAAAACGCAAGGTTAGCTGGTTATTATTCCAAACCGCTAAAATACAGTAAGCAATACCTGCTAATAACAGCCAGCGACTCCATTGTTTATCTGATGGTGCAATAATGATTCTAATCATTAAGACGACCGATAGCACAGCGGCAATCATCCAAGGTTCAAAATATTGGATTCCAAAATAAACGGCTATCGGGTAGAGAATGCTTAACAAACTTATTACAGCTACCAGCCAATTTAATACGGCTGACTTAGGCGCAGGCATGAAATAACTTCGATAACTTGTAGGATGGGCAAAATAATAGCGTGCCCATCACGTTTAGCATATTATTCCAATTCCAATAAATAATCATTGTAATAATCGTCATTCCCGAAATCTTTAATCGGGAATCCATGCGTAAACTATAGATTCCTGCTAAGAGCATGCAGGAATGACGATTTCTTTTAAGTATAAATCTATTAGGATTGATATTAGTCATTAATCAGTTTATAAACCGCCTCAACCACATCACCAATAGTACGGGCATTTTTAAAGTCTTCTGGTTTTACCGCTTTACCTGTCATTTCCTTTAACTTAACCATCATATCGACAGCATCAATGCTGTCAAAATCCAGGTCTTCACTCAAGCGGGCATCCAAAACCACCAGCTCTTCTTCAATCTCAAACATTTCCAGCATAATTTGCTTAATCATCTGCAAAATATCATCGCGATGTTTCATAGTGTTTTAACCCTGTTCAGATTCAATAAATTTAGCTAATGCGGCTACCGAAGCGAATATGTTCACTACATCGTCTTTTTCTGCATCAATCCGAACATTATATTTTTTCCTGATTGCCAAGCCTAATTCCAGTGCATCAATTGAATCCAGCCCCAACCCTTCATTAAATAAAGCTTCCTGACTATCTATTTCTTCAACACTTAAATCTTCTAAATCCAGAGAATCAATGATTAACTGTTTTAATTCATTTTCCATACTGCTCATATTGTTCACGTTCCATTCTAAAATAATCCTGTAAATAGCGATTAAACTTGCGTACTGCAATGGTTTTAGGTTCCATCGCTATAAAACCGTCCAGCACCATATCATCCCCGACCTGCATTGCCAAATGAAAACGACGATGAGGAATTTGATACCATTTTTCAGTTTTGGTTAAGGTACTGGGATAACAACTTAAAGTAACGGGAGTTACAATCGCACCTGCCTGCAATGCAATGCGTGCTGCACCACGCTGAAACTTATAGTCACTGCCTGCGACTGTGCGCGTCCCTTCAGGAAAAACAATCAAGCTACCGCCAGATTTTAAACAGGCAACACATTGGCTGATCATTTTTTCAGAATTACCATTACTAATGTAGCCCGCATTAATAACCGGCCCTTTTGTAAACGGATTATGCCACAGCTGCTCTTTAACAATACAGCTTGCAGCAGGTATTCTGCTAATTAGAAACACAATATCTATCAAGGTCGGGTGATTAGCAATGATCAATTGCCCTGGTCTATTTAGCTTTTCTAATCCCTTTATTTCATAAGTCATAATGCCCAGTTTATGCATTAAACCTATAAAAAAGTAAAAACTGTAATGCACACAATATTGTGCGCGTTGCCTTTTCTGTTGCTTATCTTTAGATAAAACACTGACTATTGGAAAAACAATAACCCACAATAAAAAACCACCCAAGCCAAAGCAAAAAAAGCTCAAGGCAGTAGCAAATAATCGCCAATAATAATTTATTAATTTACTCATCTTTTCTCCCAGAGCCAACTATGTCTGGGTGTATGTATCGTTAAACTTCTCTGAGATTGTGCTAAAAATTCGATTAATAAAGGGACTTGCAGAGGCTGCTCACCATCATCCGCTATCGTTTGCTGAGAGCTAAACCGCATGGGTATACCAACACCGTTTTTTGAAATAGTTAAAGCAACAGCACAACTGCTATCAGTTGATAATTTAAAGGGTGCTGAGGGATAAAAGGCAACCAAAGGTTCATCATAAAACACAATTAACACCTCCTCTTGCCCTTCCTGTAGCAAGCCTATGGCTTCAATAAAAGCAGCGGCTATGCCTTCCTCTCCTGGTGCAACGACGGTGGTCGGCTGTTTATTTTTATAAACCATAGAAAATAAACCCGCAATAGCATTGTGTACAGATAAACTAAATGCTGTGGGAGATATATCCTCTCCTGCTTCAATCATTTCCATCATTGCAAATGATTTAGCTAACTCTCCATGGCTTGAGCTAAAGACACTGGGGATCTGTTTGTTTTCGGAAATACATTGACTAGCAGCACAAAAAACTGTTCTGGCTAATGGGCTTAATCGTCGCTTTAACATTTTAGGAATGACTGCAAGCAATTCAGCCTGAGTTACTGCCTCATTATTTTTTAATGGTGGCCAAACACTCCATTTTCTTAATATAAAATCCTGATGCATATTAATTTATATTAATAAACTACCCCGCCGCAAGCGGACGGGGTATTAAAAGAGTGATAACTGGTACGCTTCGTGAAGCTTCTGATATGTTTTTCCCTGATTTTGCA
>WTAG01000128.1 GCA_013139755.1 Methylomarinum sp.
CAGGGAGAAAGGCTCAGCCATTTTTATGTTAATTAAATGACTGGGCTTAAAGGATATTAAAGTGTTATTAATGTATCGCCGACTGCAACGGCATCACCTTCTTTAACATTCAAGGCGCTAACAGTTCCAGAGATTTTGGAGCGTACTTCCGTTTCCATTTTCATCGCTTCCATTATTAATACTACATCACCTTGGGCAATGCTTGCACCAGCAGTGACATTGATTTTTAATATAGTTCCAGCCATTGGTGATTCCACAACTTCACCATTACTAGTTGATGGTGTGGATGTAGGGCTACCTGTTTGTTGTACGCTGATATTCGATCCACTAGGACCAACAGCAACATTGTAGTTTCTGCCATCGACATTAACCGAGTAGGTTTCAGTAGGCATCGCAGCTGTTGTTGAGTTTTTGTTGCTTGCAGCAGCGAAGGCTTCTGGGTTTGGAGCGGGTTCAAAAGCTTCTGGCTTACCTCGATTAGCAATAAATTTCCAGCCAACTTGCGCGAAAAGGCCATTAATTAGGGCATCTTCTTCTACGTTATCAGCTAGGCTTATACCTTCGGCTTGGGCTTTTTCTTCAACATCAGCAATCAACTTGTGCATTTCAGGCTCAAGTAAATCAGCTGGGCGACAGGTAATTGCTTCTGCACCATCTAATACGCGCGCTTGTAATTCTTTATTTAGTGGTGCGGGAGCTGCACCATATTCACCTTTTAAAACACCAGCGGTTTCTTTGGTAATCGTTTTGTAGCGTTCACCAGCGATAACGTTAAGTACCGCTTGTGTGCCGACTATTTGCGATGTGGGTGTTACTAAAGGGATAAAGCCTAAGTCTTCACGAACTTTAGGGATCTCTTTTAGTACTTCATCAAATTTATCGGCTGCACCTTGTTCTTTTAGCTGGCTTTCCATGTTGGTTAACATGCCACCAGGGACTTGAGAAGTTAATATGCGGCTATCAACGCCTTTTAAGCTACCTTCATACTGTGCGTATTTCTTACGAGTTTCTCTGAAATAAGTCGCAATTCCTTCTAGTTTATTAATATCAAGCCCTGTATCACGGTCCTGACCTTCTAAACTAGCGACAATGGTTTCTGTGGGACTGTGGCCATAAGTCATGCTGAGCGAAGAAATTGCAGTGTCAACATTATCAATTCCTGCTTCTGCTGCTTTGATAATCGTTGGGACGCTTAACCCTGTGGTTGCATGGCAATGTAAATGAACAGGAATGCTAGTTGCCTGTTTTAATTTGGTGACTAATTCAAAGGCATCATAAGGCTTTAATAAACCGGCCATATCTTTGATACAGATAGAATGAGCACCCATATCTTCAATTTTCTTACCTTGCTCTATCCATGTATCAATAGTATGAACCGGGCTGGTAGTGTAAGAAATAGTACCTTGTGCATGCGCATCGGTATTAAGTACGGCTTTAACCGCTTGCTCAATGTTGCGCATATCATTCATGGCGTCAAAAATACGGAACACATCAATACCATTAACGGCACATCGCTCTACGAACTTGTCAACAACATCATCAGCATAATGACGATAACCTAAAATATTTTGACCACGAAACAGCATTTGCTGGGGTGTCTTTGGCATGGCAGCTTTTAATAGGCGTAATCTTTCCCAAGGGTCTTCTCCTAAGTATCTGATGCAAGAATCAAATGTGGCGCCGCCCCATGATTCAATAGACCAGTAACCTATTTGGTCTAATTGTTCACAAATAGGAAGCATATCTTCAATGCGTAGGCGTGTAGCCAGGATTGATTGATGCGCATCTCGCAAGACAACTTCTGTTATGCCTAAGGGCTTTTTAACTTCTGCCATGTTTTTCTCCTGTGACCTTTTTGGGTCTGTCTTAATTAAGCTCACTTTGTGGGTTTGCTTTAAGGATCCTGAAATAGATTTGTTATTTATGTTTGTTACGGTATTGATGTACCGCAGCACTTATCGCTGCAATGACATTGGCATCAGTATGACTGGTAGATGCCGAAGAAGGTGTTATTGCAATAGGTGTTTCTGGGAAGAAACGTTGTATGACAGCGGTCATGAAGTTGACCATCACTATCAGCAATGCAAGAAAGGCAAACACTATTGCCATGCCTATAAACATCAGCTCAATACCTGAGTTCATCATTTCATTCATGATTATTCTCTTTGAAACCATTAATTTGAGAATTATATCATAATTTTTTTTGATGCTATTTGATAGTAAATGCATTGTTACTTTTGGACATGAATAAATGAATGATTGCAGGGTTATTGAGGATGGGGAGGATTAAACTTTGCAGAAAACAGTGCTGAGCGTAAAATAAAACGGTTAATAAAGAGGATTTTTAAATGGCAGATCATGAACGTACTGAGCAGCAATGGCGAGAAACATTAACCGAGGAACAGTTTAATGTTTGCAGAAATAAGGCAACTGAGAGAGCATTTACGGGCAAATACACCGATTGTAAAGACCAAGGTATCTATCATTGTGCGTGTTGTGGTGTGGCTTTATTTGATTCTGATAGTAAATACGACTCGGGTTCAGGCTGGCCAAGTTTTTGGTCAGAATTAAATGCTGACAATATCCAGCAGATTCTGGATGAAAGCCATGGTATGAGACGTGTAGAAATTACATGCAGGTCTTGTGGTGCTCATTTAGGGCATTTGTTTGAAGATGGCCCTAAGCCTACAGGTTTAAGGTATTGTATTAATTCAGTTTCTTTGGAGTTGAAAGAAAAATTATGACAGCCGCACAACAAGTAACAGATTTATTGGATTTTATTGATAACAGCCCCAGTCCTTTTCATGCGGTTAAACAGATAGTTGAGCAATTACATCTCTTTGGATTTAAGCTGCTAGATGAAACGCAGACATGGGATCTCAGAGAGGGGGGGCGTTACTATGTTATTCGAGATGATTCTTCGATTGTATTTTTTGTCTCAGGAGTTAATTCGTTAGATAAAACGGGCTATAAGATTTTAGGTGCTCATACTGATTCTCCCGGATTACGGATTAAACCAAATCCTGTCAACAAAGAGAGTGGTTTGCTTCGGCTGGGTGTGGAAGTCTACGGTGGGCCAATTTTGGCGACATTTACCGACAGAGACTTAAGTTTAGCTGGGCGGATTAGTTATAAAACGCCTGAGGGCAGTATTGCGAGTCGGTTAGTTCATTTTCAAGAGCCATTGTTACGCTTGCCTAATTTGGCAATCCATATGAATCGAATGGTTAATGACGAGGGTTTGAAGCTACATAAGCAAAATGAACTGCCTTTAATTATATCAATGGCATTGGATGAGCAATTACCAGAGACTTATTTGCATGGCTTGTTAGAAAAGGCATCAGGGATTAAAGCTGAGCAGATTTTATCTTGGGAATTAAATGTTTATGATACTCAAAAAGGTGTGTTTTGGGGAGATCAGCAGCAATTTTATAG
>WTAG01000621.1 GCA_013139755.1 Methylomarinum sp.
CAAACTCATGTAAATACGGTTTTGCAACCTCATGATTAGCGGCTATTACAACTAAATCATGCGAAAAAACTGAGGTGTTATACCAGTTAAAACTGCCATCAATCACAATATAATCATCAATAATGCAGTATTTTGAATGAATCGGTGAATAAGGCACATCATGATCATCCTGACCATAAACTAAACCTACAGTGACACCAGCAAATCTCAACTGATCAACAGCAGGTAACAAAGGCTGACTTAATTCATCATTCATAGACCGTTTAACACCTACCTTCCCTTGCCGTGCAATATGACCATTTAATAATATGTGGACATTAACCCCTCTATTCTTAGCGTTAATTAAAGCAGTGATAACACTATCATGATGATCCCCTAACAACTCACCAATCAAAAACAAAGTCACCTTAATTGAATGCTTGGCTCGGTTTATCTCACCTAAAATCGCATGATGTGGTAAATAATTATCACCATTTTGGGTGGTATGACGACCATAGGTATAAAGCAGATTAAAATGACTACGGGGGTCGACACCATACGATTGAATAACACCACCTCGCTGACTCTGAAAGATATTATCCAATATTCGACAAACACCTTTAGAATGAAAGGTCATACCCGATTCCCAATTAGCCCACCAGCGATCAAAAGTAATGTTAAAAGACCCCATAATACAATCTTCATCATTAAAAATGATAAATTTGGTATGCATATCAGGTTCTACTTCAATCAAGTGATGATCTGGACTACAGACAACCCCTATTAATTCAATACCCGCTCGCTTTAAACGCGCATAACTATGGCTATTAGTGAGTGTCATCTTACGCCAGTCAACAATACACTGCACCCACACGCCCTGCTCACTGGCATGAATCAAATGACTGACAAAATCAGCATCATCAATACAATCTACACTCACTTTAATCGTACATAAGCGATCATGATCATGCCGTTTACACTGCATCACTTTATCAATCAAATGATGAATATAGCTTTTGGGGTGAAACGGATGATTCAACTGGCCTTTGGTAAATTTAGGCACCAATTCTAATGATTCAAAATGATGGTTCATCCAGTCAACATCACATTGCAGTTCAAGAGCATTTAACTCATAGGTACGGTAACTGTTATACGTTGTATCTTCAGCAGTAATATCCCGGTATTGATGCTCATCTGGATGCCCCTGCAACTGAGGCCAGTCCATATAAATATATTCTTTTTCTGAAGCAATAGAGTGTTCATCCTTATGGATGATAAAGGAAAATTTAACGCAATTGACTTGCCCATAAGTACAGGAAAAAGGATGTATATAAAAATCCCGGGTACTGCGTTTATGTCGGTTCCATTCAATATCATAAGGCTCAGTATCAATCACATAAGTCTCACAGATACCGTCATTACTGTAGACTTTTAAGATGACTTTTAAGTTAAGCTGCGCGCCATGAAACAACTCAAAATCTATCCTTCCCCAGCGTACAAAAAACTCATGATTAAAGTCATTAACCCTGGCAAATGAACCACCCAATTCACCCCTTATAGGCTTGGCATAATGTTCTGCTATTTGCATCTACTAACCTCTTCTTTAGGCTCAAATGTCATAAAATAACCACAGTGATCCGATACTCTGCCATAATCTTGCTCAGTAAAAATAACCTTTGCCGAGGTAACTTGTAATTGGCTGGTTTTATTTAAAAAAACATAGTCGATACGATAATCATCAGCCAATAGATCTTGCCAGTGAGCATCATTCACTCTAAAAATACGTTCAAATACACCCTGATGATTAGCTGCTAAGAATTGATCATCATATTGATTCGAGTCAACTACTAACTGATAACCACTACTGCCCGCAGTAATATTAAAATCACCACACAATAGAGTGGCTTTAATCTTCCCGCTGTCGTTTTCTTCTGCCCATTGATGAAGTCGCTTAAACTGTGATTCAAAACCATCTTCCAGCCAGCTCAGATGTGCAGAAAAGACATTAACCTCACCGATATAAGGTACATGAGCACGTGCCATCACCACTTTTCTGGAATGTATATCGTAAATATTATCACTATCGGAAACATAACGGGATTGCTGATGAGACAGAGGATAGCGACTTAAAATCGCCACACCTTCTCGATATTTATCAAAACCTAAATGCGACCAGTCGGTATATAGATGAAAAGCTTTGTCTAGCCGATCATTGATGATTTTTGCCGAATTAGACTCCCAATCCCCTTCCCCATCTTTCCAATATTCAGCCACTTCCTGCAAACAGATAATATTAGCCTCCAGCTCATTAATGGCTTTGGCTATTTGGGTGAATTTCTCATCCTGATTTTGTTCTTGATAACAATGTAGATTAAGAATCAGAACTTTTAATTGCTCTCTTTGAAAAGAATAATCATTGCCTGAATTATTATCCCATAAGACCTGATCATCATTTTCGCAACAGATACTGTATTGCAATTTAAAGGCATCGACATGATCAATTTCGCCAGACCATAGCTGAATGCCATATTGATTTGGGTTTCTGGCATTACTGCAGTATTCTTCATCCCAATAATTGCGTTCAAAATGACAGGCTGTTTTTTGTGATGTTTTCCAATGATCAATTGTCCAGTGTATGGTGACTTTTTTAGCATTAAAAGACTGGGCAACCGCAACCGTTACGGGGATATGTGATTGTGATTCTTTTAAATGATTATTAAAAGCAATATTTTGAACAACTATATCATGAGCAAGTTTTACCCCTGAATCTGCTTCACTAACATAATTATCACCTTGATTATTATCCCAGTATTCATCTGTAGACACTCTGTATCGCAAACCAAACTTAATATTACCGGGTAGTGATTCTGTTTCAGTCAGCTGCAGAGTCACTTCAGCAGACCAATACTCCTTATCATTGCCTTGCATACTGAGATATTGAGCAGACAAAGTATGCCAAATACCATCCTCTCCCGACCAACGCACATCAACTTGCTTATCATAAGCAGCATTGTCCAGCCGCATTAAGAAGCTCAACTGTTGTTGAACATGCGTTTGTTTTCGACTGATTATATTTTCAACATAGAGTAATTTTATTTTTTCCATGTATCACCTCATGCTGGCTACATTTAGATAAAGCCGTATTCCACTTGTGTTCCATACGGGGGGCTACGCATCTGTTACAGGCCTATAATCCCGATAATCAATATCAGGAAAAATATTATCCATTGTTTCTAACGCCAATAAATAATGTTCATCTATCCTATTCTTACGGATACATTCATGCAAATAATTAAACCGTGCAAAATGGTCTGTTATCCTTTTTTTAGCATACTCAGTCGTTGTTCCCGACTTCATAATAAAAGGCCAGTCCGATGCTTGTGCTAGCAAAACAGATCTAACGGCCTGGTTTAAAGCTCGTTGTTGAAGATTTGAAACTGTCACTCCTTTAAAATCAATTGCCAGTTGCTGCATTTCTTCTGCCATTTTATGTAAAGAAGGGTAAATCCAGGCATTTTCTTCATTAACCCAGTAATGAGAATAGCTCCCCTCGCCCCAAGTTGAAGGTGCTGGTAATGCACGTTGATGATTTGATTGTTGCTTTAAATAGTCGCCACATGTCGCTGTTTTAAAATTGGCTTCATTTGCCAATCTTAACACCGATTCTAACCAACAAGGCCCTTCAAACCACCAATGCCCAAATAACTCGGCATCATAAGGTGAAACTATAATAGGTGCTCTATCCATTGAGTCACTTAAAGTATTGATATGTTGCTGGCATTGATCAACAAAATCCTTAGCATCTTGCCTAACTTTTTGTTTTGCCTTTTTTGGGTCATAGTTTTGTTTATCCAACCCTTCCCCGGTAATTCGGTGATATTTAATCCCGGTATTTATCCGTTCTGTACCATCCAGAATATAAGGTGAAATAGTCTCTAAATCTAACTCAAAACCGATATCGCTATAATATTCACGGTAATTTTCATCTCCAGGATATCCTTGTTCAGCACTCCAAACTTGCTGAGATGATTGTGGATCACGCGCAAATACCATAACCCCATTGCCACAATCTAGCGGTGCATAAACCCCATTATCAGGTTTTTCACTAGCATCCAACACGCCATATGTATCGGTAAAGAAATATTCAATCCCCGCCTCGGCTAATAGAGTTTCTAACCCAGAATAATAACCACATTCAGGCAACCAAAAACCTGATGGCGCAAAGCCCAAATTTGACTTAAAGGTCTCAATCCCTACATTAACCTGATTACGCACAGCGGTTTCGCTAATATTAAGCAAGGGTAAAAAGCCATGAGTGGCGGCAGTGGTTATCAGATCAAGATAGCCCGCCGTATGATATTTTTTAAATGCGGCCAGTAAATCACCTTGATAGTGATGATACGTTGTCTGTGTGTTTAAAAAATATCGTCGATATAAACGCGCCAGTTTTTGATACTGCGGCTGATTTTTTGTTCGAACAATTTCCTTTTCTGCCAGTTCAATTTGTTTATTAAGATGTGTTTGATAACGCGCCTGTAATAAATCATCAGCCAACATTGAAATCAGCGTAGGAGATAAGGAAAGTGTTAAACGAAACTTAATACAGTCTTTATCTAAGCGCTCAAATGTATTAAGCAAAGGAATGTAACATTCGGTTATCGCTTCAAACAACCAGTTTTCTTCAAAAAAACTTTCATGCTCAGGGTGTCGCACATAAGGCAAATGGGCATGCAGAACAATACTAAGGAATCCTTTTGTCATTACAGTTGTTGTTTTTTAGCTTGACCAGAAGGATTGCGACTTGCGTAATGCGATTTTACAGGGCCTGCCACCTCAGACAAAACATCTTCAGCAATTAATTGCTCATAATGCTCACAAGACTCCATTTGTGACACGGGGTTTTGTTGAGCAGGCATAGTATTCGACTTTACCAAAGGATTAAATGCCTTTTTAGTGTTTAACTTACCTATACTTGCTGAATAATCAATAACTTGCTCCGAAACAGGCAATTTAATAAGTTGCTGCGATTGAAAATCATGAATTGTTTTCTCAACAGATAGATTCTTTTCAACCCCATCTTCAGCTTGTGATCTTGAATAGACTCTTAAAACCAATTCATCATTTAACATACTATAAGCCAGTTTGTTCGATGACTGTCCATCTAGAACCCAATACGCATAAAGGTGTTGAGGATCGACAGGAAGAAGTGTAAGTTTTGGCTTATTAAATTCAATTCTGGGGGAAAAATACAAACTAATATTCTGACTCACTTTAAGCATTTCTTGGCTTGAAAGCCCTGTATTTTCATCTTGTTTGTTTTTTTTAACAAGATCAGCAGGTGTAATTGTTTTTTTTTCTTCTTTACTGATTTCAAACATATCTTGCATTGCAAGCTCTAATTGAACATCATTTTTCAACAATTGCCTAAGTATCATTTTATCCGCATTGCGATTCAAGTATTCAAAAAACCAAACGTTACTAAAATCGTAACCATCCATTTTAATATCAGAGGGCATTATATAGTAACTAAACTAATGTATATCGATGAATCATTAAAAAACAGATTAAACTTCCTCTCCTCAACCAAGGCAATATTCAATTAATAAGCAGCAATTCTCTTAACAACGATGTTGCATAACCCCCCGAAGGCAGAGAAAAACGAAGTAACAACTCAGATTCATTTATAATCTCCCAATGTAAATTCTTCACCATTACTCTTAAAGCTCGTCTATCAGCTGTTAAATCCAGCTTAACCAAACCTTCAGCTAATTCAGGCGCATCATTAATAATACTTTGTTCAATCAGCTGTGCTTGTCCTGAAACCTCACTCTCGCCTTTTC
>WTAG01000637.1 GCA_013139755.1 Methylomarinum sp.
GTTCCAATAACATGACATTTGGAACCATAGGTGGAGGCAAAGTTGAACATGATTTAACTAACCTTGCCATTAATTGTTTGCATATTGAACAATATAAAACACAGCTGTTTCAAAAAAAACATTACGCTTCAGCTACTGATGCTTCAGGACAACTATGTGGCGGTAAACAAACCGTTGCAACGATAATATGCCAACAATCTGATTTACCACTACTGCAAACATTACAACAGACTGATAAAAATAATTGTCCGGTTATTTTAGAAGTTTCTCCTGATGGATTAAAAATCAGCCAGATGACGGAAAATATAAGCACTCCCTTTTTTCATTATTCGGATCAATCCGACTGGTGCTATAAAAGCATTATTGGTTTAGTAAAGCGTGCATATATAATTGGTGGCGGTCATGTCAGTCTGGCTTTAACGCAAGTATTGGTATTACTGGGGTTCGAGGTCACTGTCATTGAGCAGAGAAGCGCAGTTAAATCCATGGAGGATAATTCATTGGCCAGCCAAAAACGAATTATGCCTTACACAGAGGTTGGCCAAGCAGTTACCCATGCCATACAAGCTTATGTGTTTGTAATGACCCATAGTCATGAAACAGATCAACAGGTAATTGAATCATTAGCGGCTAAAAATTTTAAATATTTGGGGGTGTTAGGTAGTCGACATAAAATCGAATTAATGAAGAAAAATTTAAAGGCTAAAGTTAGTGAGCAAAACTGGCAATCCATTCATGCACCGGTAGGGCTTGCAATTAACAGCCATACCCCAATGGAAATAGCCATCAGTATTGCAGCAGAATTGATTCAATTTGATAATCATCCAAAGATGCCAAAGTAATGCCTATAGAGTAACCTTTAAGATTTAACCACCTATTAAAACAGTGGGTAAGCCTACAACAATTGCTCCACCATGAGAACAACTATCCCCTATTCTTGCAGCCGGCATATTGTTAATTAATACGGTTGCCGATCCTTTTACTATACTATCCGGTGGGCCCACGCATGTGGCCATGTCGCCCACACGTGCAGCAGGTAATGAACCTATCAATACTGTCACTGCACCAGGTGGTAATATCGGACCACCCACATGAGGAACAGGGCCTGTAGTCATCGGACATACATGCATATCAGTAATTCGTGCTGCTGGTATTCCCATATTATTCTCTGCTCAAAAAATAGTTATTTAACATTACGCCCATCACCGCCACTAGCTATATCAATACCCTGATTAATAAATAATTGTTGATACTCAACGATTTTAGCTGGATCGGTTTGCGCTGCTGCAAGTAAAACTGCACCATTAACCGCTTTACCCGTTAAATCAGAGGGTGGTGGAACCACTGCATCATCATCTGGATTATTATTGTCAATTACCCTTATTTAATTAGCGATGAGTCTCATCAACCTCTGAGCTTTTAGAAATTATTTTTAATCGCTACTTTTCCAGAACGAACATCCATGTTCAGGAACTACCGGCCTTTTACCCGAGAGTACCATTTCACCATATTCCATTCTATTTTCTGAGTCGTGTTTTAATCCAAAATACGATAGCTTGTGGTTGCATACTCAAGTCCATTTTGAAAAGCAACATTTTTAACTTCTTCCAAACTATCAAAACCCAATAAAATATCTTCTGCAATGGGTTGTTCACTCATCACAGCAATCACCTGATCTATTCCAGCCGGACCTTCAATATTAATATTAAATTCTGCAGCTAATGGTGGAACCTGATATTTCACTCCGGCTATACAATAGTTATTCAACTGAAATTGATTTGGAAAAAGCATTGACAGCTTTTTTTCTGAGTTAATCACAGCAATTAACACATACCTTGGTTTTTTAACCATGAACTCAAAAACCAGATTATTACCAATTTGAAATATCTGTTGATTTAGCGCAAGTAAAATATTATTACTCTCTTCCATAACCGGTAATTTCCGCTCTGTAGATACCAGCTCTTCAGCATTATCTAGCTTGGCTATTTTAAATTCCGGAATAAAAGAATTATCTTCTTTGTTAACGGGTTCTTCAGATAGACCAGTTGTTGCTAATTTTCCATCCATGTTGGCAATAACTGATTTTGAGGAAGCCCTATATTGAGAATACAAAAAATAACCAAGTGGTAACAAAATCAGAAAAGCAAGCAAACCTACTCTACTTGATTTTTTACTTTGTGGTTTAGCCATACCTTGTAGAAATAATTCAACGCTCTGAATTCTGTCCTTTCTATTAAAGGCTAACCCCTGAGCTAGCGTCTTCCATTGCCTTGCATTAAGCTTTTTTATTTTAGCTGGCTTTAATTTCTTTTTCTTTGCAATATCTGCCCTTTCCTTGTTAAAAGGATGATGCCCGGTCAACAATTCATATGTCATACAGGCAAGTGCATAAATATCATCTCTAGGGTCAGGAGATTCACCTTGAAACATTTCCAGGCTAGCATAACTTGGAGTCAGTCCCCCAAGAACACCGGGATCAAATCCTTTAGCCTGAAAAATATTAGTGACTCTAGAGATACCAAAGTCAAACACTTTGACATCTTTATTTACATCCACAAAAATATTACTTGGCTTCAAGTCCAGATGAATAATATGCTGACTATGCGCGTAAACCAGGGCACTACCAATCTGGTTGACTAAATGAATAACTTCATTATTTTTCATTCCATCAGGTTCCGCCTTAAGCATTTGATTAAGGGGAATACCTTCTATATATTCCATGGTCATAAAGACCGTATTTCCATCCCTGTCAAAATCATAGACTGTGACTATATTTGGATGTGCTAAAGACTGGGTTTTTCTCGCCTCGGCATGTAATGCTTTAAGTAAATCGCTATCATCCTTGTATTCATCATTAATGATTTTTATCGCTATAAACTTTGTATTGCCTGCTTCTACATCTCTTTTATCAAGTGCCTTATATACTGTACCCATACCTCCATGTCCCAGCACTTCCAACAAATCAAAACGATTTCTTAACACTGCACCCGACGAAATTTGTGTTTGATCTTCATCAATATGGTTATCCTGGTCAGACTCAGCAATCCTCGACTTTAATAATTTATTAGCTTCATTTTCATCATTCTGTTTTAACGAATCAGAAACTGCATTGTGCATCTCGTGATTAGAATCGGATAAAAGCACTTGCTCATCAAAATTTTCAGCACTGATAATAGTTTTATCATCTTCATTATTCTGCTGTTGGTAAAGGTTGTTTCTTTTTATATGATCATTCATAGCAATTTCGATATTGTACTGGTCAACCTAAACCGGACATTTTAATTTTATTGAACTCTTTTTGTTCACCAAGTTACATTCCCTAACTTTATCAAAGGTAATTTAGTTTAATATTTTCCCCTCTATTCTATTCCAAACAAAAGCCTGATATAAAAACCCGCATAATCTTTAGGGAACGAAATTAAGTAACTTGGCAAACAGTACAGGGTCAGATTTCTAATGCCGCTAGCAATGAATAAACCCGAGATTTTGACGCACTACAGATCCTGCCATTTGTAGCGGCTTCT
>WTAG01000262.1 GCA_013139755.1 Methylomarinum sp.
TTGAGCAGTTTTTTGAGCATAGCCAAGTCCAGGAAGAGCTGGAAGCAGAAAAGGATAATGATTTATTAAATCCACCACCTACACTTGCACCTGAAGGTTTTCATGGTGTGCTTCAAGAAATATGCAAAATTTCAACCCGATATAGTGAAGCGTCAGAAGTGGCTATTGCTAGTAATGTGATAGCAACATTTAGTGCCATGATTGGGCGAGTAGCTTTTCAGCATATTGGTGATGGGGTATGCCATGCAAGGCCGTTTTTTCTGTTAACAGGTCGAACAGGTAAAGCCAGAAAAGGCACCAGTGAATTTACTCCATACCGTATTTTTAAAGAAGTTGAGCAAATACTTAACCAAGTAAATGATGAAGAATATCCCATTTTAAAACGTCATGAGGGCGGTTTAAGCACAGGTGAAGGACTTGGATGGGCTGTTCATGATGAAATTCTTAATAAGGAAGGTGAGGTTGCAGAAGAGGGTGTAAATGATAAACGGCTGTATGTTGTTGAGGCAGAATTTGCCGGATGTATAGCAGCAGCAAGCAGAGAGAAAAACAACCTTTCAGCAACTATTAGAACCGTTTGGGATGGTAAGAATATTAGCCCATTAGTTAAAAATGCCAAATGGTGTGCTACTGCTCCTCATATTGTTATCAGTGCTCATATCACCAGTTCTGAGTTAATTGATCGAATGAGTGACGTAGACGCACAAAGCGGCTTTATGAATCGTTTTATTATCTTGCATATTGTTAGACCAAAGCTGGTGCCATTACCAAAGCGAACACCTGATGAAGATGTACAGCGAGTGGCTATACAAATAGCTGAAGCTGTGCAGTTTGCAATGGGTGAACCTGGTGCAGAAAATAATAGTTTAGAGGTGAAGTTATCACCTGAAGCAAGAAAGTATTGGTGTGGACAGTACAGAGAGCTAACCAGAGAGCAGGGTGGAATAATAGGCTCGTTGTTAGTGAGAACAGAGATATATTGCAGGATGTTAGCAATGGTCTTTGCTTTATTGGATAAGTCAGCCGTTGTTGAAGTGCAGCATATTAAGGCGGCATTGGCATGGATTGATTATTGGAAACACTCGGTGAGTTATATTTTTGGTACGTTAGCAGCCAAAGCAGAAGCCAGTAAGATGAATGAAACCGCTAAGGATGTATATGAGTATATCTGTAAGCATTCAGGATGCACACGAACAGACTTAACCAAGTTCTTTAAGCATAAATTAAATGCTAATGAAATGACCAGTGCACTCAATCATTTAATGAATGCAGCACCTCCATTGATTAGACAAGAAACCAGACAAAGAGCAGATGGTAAACCAGGTAAAGGAACAATTGTCTTTTGGAAAGTGTAGCTATATTTTAAACCTCGTAAGGAACTTAGGTAACTTAGGAACTTAGAGAGATACCAAGGGATAGAGGGCGGAACTTAGGGGAAACTTAGCGGAAACTTAGGTATGAATAAAATCATTTAAAAAGCTAAGTTCCCGCTAAGATACCTAAGTTACCAAGGCTACAGGCCACGCCACCACTCTATGTTACCTAAGTTACCTAAGTTCCGGCCTTATATAAATATAATTCTCTAAATTATTGAGAACATAACAACAAATAAATTTTGATATGACATTGATACAACAACTAGGTTTTTCTTCTTATGATCAATATTGGCTTAGTAATCAAACTCGGAACATAGGTAAGGGGGATCATAAGAGGACTAATGAATAAGGTACTTATAAGTAGTTGGTTAAGTGCGGGGGAAGAAGGGCGCAGTATTTTTGAGTTTTTGGGTGTCTATGACTCTCGGCTACAAGTAGGGTTAGTCCTCTATACCCTATGGTATACAAGGGTTTTAGAGGTTGTGTTGTTTTTGACCTGAGCGTTAACTCTCGGGTTAAAGGTACTTATGTAAAAGTGTGGTGTTGCGGGTAATTAAGTCCGCGATTTATTAAAGTTTTAGTGTTTTTTTTTGAGCCATTTCGTTTCGTTTCGTGATGTTTAGGCTTTGTTAAAAATAAAAAAGGTACTTCTATTGAAGTGATAAGTTGCGGGTAATGAAAGGCGCAGTTCTTATCTGGTTATGAATGTTTTGTAAGGGGGGGTATTTGATGAGTATTGTTATTTTTAGTTGGAGGTGTTGTGAATAATTTGTCTAAACATGAGCGGTTTATGGCATTACTATCCAGTGGTCGTGAAATTCCAGTGGAATTGTCGTCATGGTATTTAAAGGCGGTTAAGGAACATGAGTCATCAGGAAAAGCATTATGTATTTGTTTAGGTATTCGTGGATCAGGAATTCGAAGTGCTAAAACAAGAAAAATAATTAGGCATAGAAATGTGCTTTTATATTTTGCTGTAAATCAGTGTACAGAATATCCTGGGGATGATCGTTTATGGAATCATTGTGAAACACTGGCTGATCAAGTAACCCGGTGGCCATTTTCTGATTCAGAAAATATTATGCTGAAGGCTTTGTTTTCTCTTAAATATCCAATCCCTAGTACACCTGCTGGGATTTATCGACAAGTAAAAAAAATAGTTAATTTAACCCCCCCCATATTGCGGAATTAAGGTTATTAAATTTCAAAGTTACAATAAATCATCGACAACATTTGGTGGTTTATGAAAAGTAAAATTTTGAAAATGGTGCTTAGTTATTTGCAAAGCAAAGAGGGGTTGAGCTATGAGCGTGCAATATTAAGAATTTCTAGAGTTATCCGTACAGGAAACTATCAAAACAATCCTGTTTTAGTTCATCTACTTTCTGTTGGATTACCTGCTGATCCAAAGCTCTTGCATAATTTAATGACACCAGGAGTTTAGTAGTGGAGATTTTCTTATATGAAGCCATAGCTCAAAATTCTGCTAAAAAATTCGTGGATGAGCTGAAAAAGTCAAAAAACAAACCAACTAAAGTAAGAATTAATTCTGGTGGTGGTAGTGTTTTTGAAGGGTTAAGTATTTATAACGCTATTAAAAGCCACGGTAATGTAACTATTCAAATTGATGGGTTAGCAGCATCTATTGCAAGTTTAATTGCTATGTCTGGTAACAGGGTTGAGATGGCAGCGAATGCATTAATTATGATTCATAACCCCTATAGCATGTCAGAAGGGGACAGTAAGCAGCTTAGGAAACAAGCAGATTTGTTGGATAAATGTAAAACAACAATGTTAGAAGCTTACGCAAGTAAAACAGGCTTAGAGCCATCAGAAATTTCAAAAATAATGGATGAGGAAAGTTGGTTTACAGCTGACGAGGCTCTTCAACTTGGTCTTATCGACTCTATATACGAGCCACTACAAGCAGCAGCCTCATACCATGGAATAGAGCACTTTAATTTACCCGCAAGGATTAAGAATATGTCTACTACATCAGCACAAATGAAAACAGAATTAAGTCATGATACAGAAGCTAAGTTGAAAGAATTAGAATCTATTAAGGCAGAACAAAAGAGAAGAAATGATATTGAAACAAAGTTTTTGCCTTTTAGAAGAAATGCAAGTATGGGGATACGTGATGTTATAGATGGATGCCTTAAAGATCCGACTATTACAGTTAATAGAGCGGTAGAGTTACTTCATAATCAATTAGGTATAGAAAGTGGTGGTGATGGTGGTCATAGTGGTAGTTTTGTGACCCGTGTTGGTGAAGATGGATATTTAGAACCTCAGGCTTCTGGGCATAGAATTGAGCTTATTGGTAATCATAATAAAGACTTTTTAAAAGCCGCTGCTGATGCATTAATGATTAGGAATGGTGTAAAAATAAACAACCCTCATCCAGCATCTCGTGATTTACAAAATATGGGGATTGCAGAAATTGCACGTAATTTGCTGAGGCTTGATAATGATTATAATGCGAGTGGGTATTCTAATAGAGATGCTGTTGTTAAGGCTATGAATACTACGTCAGACTTCCCTTTATTATTATCTAATACAGGTGGTAGGTCGCTACGTGAAGGGTATATGATCGCACCTATTACATGCCGAGAATGGACTTCAGAACGAGACGTTCCAGATTTTACAGAGCAAACGTTGGCAAAACTATCTGAAGCACCAGACTTGTTAGAAGTGATTGAAGGTGGTGAGTATAAGCATGGTGTATTTGGTGAATCAGCTGATAAATTTAAAAT
>WTAG01000034.1 GCA_013139755.1 Methylomarinum sp.
ATCAAAACGGATGATTTTGAAATCACCGGCTTTTGTTTACCTGCTGAGCAAGTGGGCGGCGATTATTTTGATTATTTCTATAGGGACAAAGAAAATCTGGATATTGTTATGGCTGATGTTTCAGGCCACTCAATAGGCCCTGCTTTATTCATGGTAGAAACACGCAGTGCCATTCGAACCCAAGCCAACTGGCCAGGGAAACCAGCCGAGACCCTAGATGTTTTAAATAACTTTTTATATCAGGATCTGGACACTGCCGATTATTTTATTACTTTATTCTATTTACAATACAACACATGCACTAAACAATTAGCATTTGCCAATGCTGGCCATCCCCCACCGATACTACTCAAACAAACTGAGATGCAATGTAATGAGCTAGATGCCGATGGATTAATCTTAGGTGTTCGGAAAAATGTACAATTTGAAGAAAAATCTATCAAAATGAATAAAGGTGACTTAATTTTGCTTTATACCGATGGGCTGACAGAAGCAGAAAACCCAGCTGGCGATTTCTTTGGTATAGAACCTGTCTGTGAAATTTTGCATAAACACGCCATCCACTCACCACAAAGCATAATTGAAATAATAATCAAACAACTAAAACAGTTTTGTCAAAGTGAATCATTTAAAGATGATGTGACCTTAATGATTTTTAAATGCACTTGAGTCATCGAAAATCATATTAACTGTAAAACTGGCTTAGCCTGATGACCTTACCGATTGATCGTTATTGAATCTGGAGAACCCCCGACTAAGAAGGCATTGGTCAGAAATAATGTCTTCCTGGGTCTGACTTTGCTAGATTTACTAAAAGGACGATGGATTCCTTAGTAAATGAGCAACAACCGAATATACGATTTGGATTTTTATCCCTTGCCAAGTTAATGGTGAACCTACTCAACTAGAAGCCCATATTAGGGAAAATTGAAAGGTTATATCTTTGTAGTAGCTTAGCTTAGATTCGATCTGACATATTTAAAAATTGATCGCAATCAAATCTTATATTGAAAGGCAGTCATCGACCCTAAGCAGGCATAGATTGAATTACTTTTACACTTGATAATACATTGCTCGCTGGCGCATATTTTCGCACTGAAAAAATCGTGACAGTTTGCGGAGACCAAGTGCAGAAACTTGTTAAATAACTTGTGTTTTTAATGAATAAGTATACTCTAGACAATGTCATTTATCCTCAATGGCTGGCTTAGCCTCATTAATTTTCAAGGATATATATGACTCCCATTCGCATACGATACCAAACCGTTGAATTCGACAATACGGATATCCATCTTTGCACTCTGCGCGATAAACAACAATTTTACGACCCAAAGGGTATCGCTGAAAGTCTCGGAATATCTTCCGCATTTTGGCCTGTCTTTGGGGTAATCTGGCCTTCAAGCCTTGTTCTAGCTCATTTCATCAACAATTACGACACAGGAAAAAAGCGAATATTAGAAATTGGATGTGGTATGGCATTATCAAGTCTACTTTTAAACAACCGTAATGCAGATATAACAGCTACAGACCATCACCCTGAAGTAGAAAAGTTTTTACTCAGAAATACTTTGCTGAACGAAGGAAAATCTATTGCTTTTGAGCGCGTTGATTGGGCTGACAAACATGATTTTCTCGGCTCATTTGACTTAATCATTGGAAGCGATCTCTTATATGAAGATCAACATATTGAGTTACTTGCCAATTTCATCAACTTACATGCTAAACCAACATGCGAGGTTATTCTTGTTGATCCAGGTCGAGGGCGAAAAAATAAACTAAGCAAATGCATGGCTGCATATGGTTATTCCTCCTCACAGCAAAAACCACTCCAAACTGATTATTTAGACCATGTCTTTAAGGGACATATTTTAAAATTTCAGCGTTGATTAGGGTATTGAACAAGTGATTGTCTCGGTCTGATATCATGCGCTCTTATGTCTATCCCTCGTCAAAAAAGCTGAAATGCTCAATCTTTAAACGAGTTAACATGCATTAACATAACTAAAGCAAGATTGATCTCAGAAATAATTGTTGATGGAAAATAGATGGACTGAATTCTACACATAAGAGCCATTCAAATATTAACTCAGCACATAAAAGTGAAAAGTAAAACTTCATCCATTGTCTTTGGTTAAAGTAATAACCTCATACAAGGACAATTTATATCTGTAGCCAAATAGAAACAGCAGGTGCTTTATTGGCACATAATATATTTATCGTAATTTAAATTGACTAACTAGAGAAAACTTTCTCCTATAATATGTGGTGACAATATTATTAACTCTTTTTAAGAGTGATTCTTTTTTAAGGATGATGCCATTGCTATCATAGCCCACCCCCGAAAACTGATATCAACACTCATTGAAAATGCAATAAACCACATTGATGCTGGCCAGTCTATCCATATCATTATCCCAAGTATGATCGATATCAGTCCAGTTATTCTACTAGACCGAGGATTGGGGAGTTCTGCAACAGTTAATAGAATGTTTCGGTATATACCTTGCGTGAGCAAATAACCAACTATCAAAAGATTCAGATAGTTAACTTCACTATTGGGACTAAAAACAACAAGAAAACCAACCACAACATCCAATACCCCTCCTTGTATATTATACATAAAGCCTTGTACTGTATCTGAAACTAAGCCATCAATGCATCGAAAAACTCCAACCAAAAGAAGAATGATACCAATGACAGGAATCCATGAAACGTCACCACCCAACATATATACATTAGGTGCGACATTGCTTAAAATTGCAATTCCTCCACCAATAATGAGCATTACCTTTCCTCGAATGCCATACCAAGCAGGTTGTGCTGTGAACTGAAATAATTCAGGTGTATTATTTCAGTTCATATTTACTTTATATGGGTTAATTTTTAAAAGTGCACAAGAAAAGTGCGTACAGGTAGGTTAAAGAGCTAAACTATTTTTTAGCGCTTTATCATTTGGTGAGCTGGATAATAATGCTGACTTAGTATTGCAAAGTGGTCGCCTGTGCGAATGAGAATATAACCATCCTCTTCGTATTCTACATGGTGGTTAGGCGTGCTGATTAGAAGAGTATTATTAACGGCTTCGATGTTTAGCCTTGGGAGTCTCAAAGCATACTCTCAATGAATTGCCGTTAAAGTCCTTGCCATCCAGGCCAGCTATAGCTGCCCGAGCCTCATGCCCTTCCATTTCAATAAAACCAAAACCTTTGCATAGACCGGAAAAAACATCTGTCACAAGTTTAGATGAACGAACACTACCAAACTTTGAAAATAATGCCTCAAGATCTTTTTCGTTAGTGTCAGCAGGTAAATTTCTAATAAATAGTTTTTTCAATTTGGTTAACCCTTGGTTAAGTAATAAGGCTAATTATTTTCAAAATAACCAACCCTACGATAGTAATGGGAAGAAGGAGCTTGGAAAGACATATTACATCGAAAGTAAATCAAACGTATAAAGCAGTTGATTGCTAATGTATGCCAACAATCTTCTATAGATCAAATAGATAGAAAAAAAGGTGAAGTATAGAATATTCAACAATTCATAGTTGAGTCAGTTTCAAAAAAAGAACATATCTAAATAAGACATATCCTTGTAATCTTAAAAAACTTAAAATAAATTAAGTCAT
>WTAG01000714.1 GCA_013139755.1 Methylomarinum sp.
ATTTGAGGATTGTTACCCCATACCTCAGGCCACTGCCATGGGTTTTCCAGAAATTTTCCAGAAATATCCCATAAGGTATCCCCTTTGACTACTGTGTATTGATCTGGATGGTTGGGGTTGATTTTAATACTATCAGCCAGAATATTAGTACTGAGTAGTAATGAAAACAATAATCCCAAGGTTTTTAGAAAAGCCATAGTTTATACTGCCCTAAATAAATTTAAATGTTATCTGAATTTAAAGTTTAGATGAAATCAGATAAAATTCCAGTGTTTAAAATATTTGAAAAAGTGGAGAGTTAGTTGAGTATTCTAACCGTTCTTGAGTTCCCCGATAAGCGTTTACGAACTAAAGCGAAGAAAGTAACTGTTTTTGATGGTGCAATCGAAGCATTAGTTGATGATATGTTGGAGACGATGTATGACGCTAGAGGGGTTGGTTTAGCAGCAACACAGATTGATGTGCATCAACGAATTATAGTGATTGATATCAGCGAAGAAAATGATGCACCTTTATGTTTGATCAATCCAGAAATTATTGAAAAGGATGGCGTAGAAGAGGAAGAGGAAGGTTGTTTGTCTGTGCCCGGTTTTTTTGAAAAGATAAAGCGTGCTAAACATGTCAAGGTAAAGGCCTTTGATAAACAAGGTAAACCTTTTGAAATGGAGGCAGATGAGCTTTTATCTATTTGTATCCAGCATGAAATGGATCATTTGGAAGGTAAATTGTTTGTAGATTATATTTCACCATTAAAAAGACAACGTATTAAAGCTAAGTTAGAAAAAATACATAAGCAACAAGGTAAAAAAGCTTAATGAAAATTATTTTTGCAGGAACCCCAGATTTTGCAGTCCCCGCATTGCAAATGTTGATTGATTCAGAGCATGAGGTTTGTGCAGTTTATACGCAGCCAGATCGGCCAGCAGGGAGAGGACGAAAACTAACGCCTAGTCCCGTTAAAAAATTGGCTATAGCAGCGGATATTCCTGTTTTACAGCCAGAGACGCTAAAAACAGAAGAGGATCTAAAGCAATTATCTTCGTTTGATGCTGATTTAATGATTGTGGTTGCTTATGGCATTATTTTGCCTCAAAGCGTATTAGATGCTCCTCGATTAGGTTGTCTTAATATTCATGGTTCTTTATTACCGCGTTGGCGGGGGGCTGCACCGATTCATCGTGCCGTGATGGCTGGAGACGATAAAACCGGTGTGACGATTATGCAGGTGGTGAAAAAATTGGATGCAGGCGATATGTTGCATAAGGAAGAGTGTGTGATTGAAGCTACGCACAGTAGTAGTGATTTGCATGATAAATTGGCAGATTTAGGCGCTATAGGTTTGCAAAAAGTGTTGTCACAAATTGAATCCGGTACTTTGGTGGCCGAAAAACAAGATGAGTCTTTAGTGACTTATGCTGAAAAGCTAGAAAAAAGTGAGTCTCAATTGGATTGGAATTTATCTGCGCTAGAACTGGATAGAAAAATCAGAGGGCTTAACAGCTGGCCAGTGGCTCAAACCTTGTTTCAAGGTAAGGTGTTGCGTATATGGAAAGCTAAATTGGTTGATGAGGAAGCGCATACTGCCGCAGGCACAGTCATGCTGCAAGGTAAGCGTATGAGTGTGGCAACCGGCAAAGGTGTTTTAGACTTACTGGAAGTTCAGATGCCAGGCGGGAAGCGTATGGTTATTCATGCCTTTTTGAATTCACATAAGGTTGATGGGATTAAATTAGGCGAATGAGTTTACGATTAATTGCAACAGGTGTTTTAGTTAAGGTTGTTAAAGATGGGCAGTCCTTAACGGTGGCTTTGGAAAAAGCCTTTGAGTCTGTAGAGGACAGTAAAGACAGGGCTTTTATTCAAGCCTTATGTTTTGGCGTGATACGCCAATATCATCGCTTAGATTTTATTTTGCAGCAGTTGTTAAGCAAAGCCTTAAGAAATAAAGATACCGATATTAAGATGTTGTTATTGATAGGTTTGTATCAATTGCAATATATGCGGGTTAAGTCTCACGCGGCTGTGTCTGAAACAGTGTCTGCGGCAAAGAAAAAAAGTTGGGCAAAGTCATTGGTTAATGGTGTGCTTAGACAATATATTCGTGAGCAGGACAGTCTGGAAGATGCCGCCAATAAAGATCGTTTGGCAGCAAATTCACATCCTGAATGGTTGGTTAATAAACTAGAAAATGATTGGCCAGAGCAAGCAACGGCTTTATTAGCGGAAAATAACAAACAACCTCCTATGGTTTTGCGGGTCAATTTATCTCAAACAACGCGAGAGGTTTATCTTCAGTTGTTAATGGATAAAGAAATTACCGCCAGTGTGGTTTCCTTTTGTCCGACTGCCATTGTTTTGGAGCAGCCGGTCGCCGTTGAAAAACTTCCCCGTTTTAATGACGGGTGGGTTTCGGTTCAAGACACCGCCGCCCAATTAGCCGCGCAATTGTTAGATGTGCAAGCAGGGCAGTCTGTGCTGGATTTATGTGCTGCGCCAGGTGGTAAAACAGCTGCTATTCTTGAGGGGCAGACTGAATCTATTTCTATGCTGGCAGTTGATATTGATGAGGGCAGGTTAACGCGAGTGAATGAAAATTTACAGCGACTTAAGCTACAGGCAAAAGTAATTGTAGGTGATGCATCAAAACCTGATGAGTGGGTGCAAGGTCAGGTTTTTGATCGGATTCTTGTCGATGCACCTTGTTCGGCTTTAGGTGTTATCCGGCGACATCCTGATATTAAAATCTTGCGTAGAGAGACTGATATTTCTACATTACAAACCATTCAGCAGCAAATTTTAAATGCAGCGTGGGAATTATTAGCGCCAGGCGGTATTTTGTTGTATGCAACTTGTTCTGTTTTAAAACAAGAGAATGAGTTGCAAGTCGAAAGCTTTTTAAAGACACATAAGGATGCATCTGAAGTGGTTATTGAGGGTGAATGGGGCGTAAAGCGCGGGGTTGGTCGTCAAGTGCTGACGGGGAATTTGGCTATGGATGGGTTTTATTACGCTAAATTAATTAAGCAATGAAGATCTATGCTCTGATAGCCATGCTGGGTTTGATGTCAGGGCAAGTAGGCGCTGAAGTGTTTTCAGCAAGTATTCAGCATGTTGATGTCGAATTAATCGATAGTCAGTATGAATTAAATGCGGATATAGATTACAAATTAAGTCATACAGCTAAAGAAGCCTTATATAAAGGGATACCTCTGGCTTGGTCTGTGTTGGTAGAGGTTAAACGTGAAGGTTTTTTGTGGGATTCCACGCTGAATGAAATAGCCTTAAAATATCAAATCCAAAATCATGCCTTACTGAATTTATTTAGCGTAAAAAACATCAACAAAGGCAGTAAAGAGATGTTTTCAACGTTAACGGCTGCCTTAAATGCGATGTCAAGGATTAGACGATTAAAACTTGTCGATAACGCGGTTATCAAGCCGGTATCTGATTATTATGTAGCAATAAAGGTCGAGTTTAGTCGAGAAGCTTTGCCTATTCCCTTGCGACCTTTATCTTACTTTGATTCGCAATGGGCATTGTCCAGCGATTGGGAATTATGGCCATTACAAAATTAAAATTCCCCATTAGCGTATCTATCCTGACTTTGTTTGGGTTGATACTAATGTCGTTGCAGTTAATGAGCACGGCAACGCAAGAGTCATCAGAATTAAGCGATATGTATTCGTGGTTATTATTAGGTAATAGCTTAGGGTCGATTGTGCTGTTTATTCTGATAGGCATTAATGTCTATTCTTTAGTTAGAGCATTAAAAAAGAGGGAGGCTGGGTCTAGATTAACTACTCGAATGATCTCTTTATTTGTGGTGTTAGCCATTGCACCTGCGGTGATCGTTTTTTATTTTTCCGTGCAATTTTTAAATCAAGGGATAGATAGCTGGTTTAACGTGGAAATAGATAGGGCGATGGATGATGCACTAGAATTAAGCGAAGCCTCTTTGGATCAGCGAATGCGCTTGCATTTGAAACAGACCTATCAAATAGCCGAAGAAGTGACAGGTAAGTCTCAAACATTAATCGCACTTGAAATGGATGACCTGCGAGAGAAAGTAGGGGCAACTGAAATTGCTCTGTTTTCACGACAAGGTCATGTGATCGCTTCCGATAATATCGACCCCAGTAATATATTGCCGGAATTTCCAAGTGAGAATGTCTGGTTGCAGGCAAGGCAAAATCAGGCTTATTTTGCTTTTAGCCCAAGAAATGATGGGAGATTGCTGATTCAAGTGATTGTACCTGTTCATGATGACGAGCCGCGTTATTTACAGGCATTATTTCCAGTCCCTGTAAGAATTGCGGATTTAGCAGATTCTATTGATTTTGCTTTTGTTCGCTATCAAGAAATGACTTTTCTGCGTGATTCGTTGAAAACCAGTTTTTTGCTGGTGTTGTCGCTGGTTTTGCTGTTAAGTTTATTGGCTGCTATTTGGGTGGCTTTTGTCAGTATTCGTCAAATTGTATCGCCTGTAAAAGAGTTGGTTAAGGGTACGCAAGCCGTGGCGAGTGGAAACTATAAACAACAGTTGCCCGTCATGAGTCAGGATGATTTGGGTTTTTTAGTCGAATCATTTAATGATATGACTCAGCGTATCGCCCAGTCACAAGATGAAACTAAAGCCGCAGGGCTTGAGGTTGAGCAGCAACGCGCTTATTTAGAGACGGTTTTATCCAATTTAACCGCAGGTGTGATCAGTTTTGGTGATTCCCATAAAATCCGCACAGCAAATCAAGCGGCATATCGAATTTTACATATACCAGTTAGTCATTTTGTCGGGCAAACATTGTCGGATATAGTTGTCGGACATGCAGAGTTAACACAGTTTTTAGAAGCGATACAGAATCTGTTGGAACAAGCTGAAGATATTTGGCAGCAACGTTTTGCTTTTTTAGGCCCGAATGGTCGGCAGGAATTACTTTGTCGAGGAACGCCTTTATTTTCACCTTTAGGTGAGCGAGTCGGGGCGATTATTGTGTTTGATGATGTGACTGATTTAATTCAGGCGCAAAAAAATGCCGCGTGGGGAGAAGTTGCAAAACGTCTGGCGCATGAAATTAAAAACCCGTTAACACCAATACAATTGTCGGCAGAAAGGTTGCAGCATAAATTAGCCTCGGAATTGTCTGATAAGTCAGCACAGATATTGCAGCGTTCTACCCAAACGATTGTGCAGCAAGTTGAAGCTTTGAAATCGATGGTTGATGATTTTTCAGAATATGCCCGCTCAAGTAAAAAACAGGTAGAGCGTTTTAATCTTAATGATTTGGTTAATGACGTATTGGCTTTGTATGTGATGCAACCAGAGCTAAAAATCATAACGGCTTTTTATGCTGATAATATTGTGATTGAAGCAGACCCCATTAGTATCAGGCAGGTGCTGCATAATGTGGTTAAAAATGCACAGGAGGCAATGGGTGGTCGCGGCCGGATTGATATAAAGCTAGACAAAGTGCGGAGAAATAACGCAGAGTATGTGGAAATTTCCATTTATGACAATGGTTGTGGGCTTAATGCAGAGCAAGTAGACACAGTATTTGAGCCTTATGTAACGACAAAAGTTAAAGGCACAGGTTTGGGTTTGGCTATTGTAAAAAAGATTATTGAAGAGCATGGTGGCGTAATCTGGGTGGATACGTCTTATAATTCGGGCGCTGGCTTTGTTATCCAGTTGCCTACTGTACTTATTTAGGAAAAAAGCATTGAATACAGAATCACCTTATATATTAGTTGTTGATGATGAGCCAGATATTAGGCAGCTGGTTTCAGAGATTCTTGAAGATGAGGGTTATCAGGTTGAAATGGCCGATAATGCCGCATCAGCAAGAGATAAAAAGAATCAGCGTCAGCCACGGTTGATTTTATTAGATATTTGGATGCCAGATGCCGATGGTATTACTTTATTGAAAGAATGGGTTGCCGAAGAAAAGCCTCTTTGTCCTGTGATTATGATGTCAGGACATGGATCAGTCGAATCGGCTGTAGAAGCGACACGACTCGGTGCTTATGATTTTTTAGAAAAACCCCTGTCTTTGGCCAAGCTATTGTTAACGGTTGAACGTGCACTAGAAGCAAGTCATTTGCAGCAAGAAAATGCAGGGCTTAAGCAGCAGTTAATGCTGGATATAGAGCCTGTAGGTAAAAGCGTCGTAGTAGAGCGAACTAAAGAGCAGTTAAAGCGATTAGCCCAGCATAATGCCAAATTATTGCTTGTTGGAGAGGCGGGTGTAGGTAAAGAATTATTCGCCCGCTATTTACATAATAATGCGGCACGTCGTGATGGACCTTTTGTTGATGTCGCCGTGGGTAGTATCTCTCCTGAAAACTCAGCGGTAGAATTCTTTGGTAAGGAAGAGAGTGGCAAGGTTTACCAAGGCTTACTAGAACAGGCACATGGCGGAACCTTGTTTTTGGGTGAAATTGCTGGCATGGATTTAGAGACGCAAGCAAGACTGCTGAGCGCTTTAGAGTCCAGTTCTTTTCTTCGTGTGGGCGGGAGTGAGTCGGTGCGAGTCGATGTTAGGGTGGTCGCATCAACACGAGTCGCTTTAGATGAAGAGGTGAATGCAGGGCGGTTTAGACAAGATTTGTATTACTTGCTAAACGAAGTGTCGTTAGATATTAAGCCGCTTAGAGATCATGGTGAGGATGTACCTAATTTACTAAGCTATTATGTCGATTATTTTGTAAACATAGAGAAGTTGCCTTTTAGAAAGTTTTCTATGGCGGCACAAAATTATTTGCGGAACTATGGCTGGCCAGGGAATGTAAGAGAGTTGAGAAACCTGGTTCAGCGTTTAATGATTTTAGGTGCTGGAGATGATATAGAACTGGATGAGGTGAAAGCTGCGTTAGGTTCTATTGCTGATGAGCCAACTTATAGTTCATCAATCCCTGAGTTTTTTAATCTGCCCTTAAAGGAAGCAAGAGAGCATTTTGAAAAGTCTTATCTTGAGTACCATTTTGATAAAACAGGTGGCAGTGTGGCTAAATTAGCAACAGCGATAGGTATGGAGAGAACCCATTTGTATCGAAAGTTACATGCTTTAAAGATAAAGCTATAAATAACTTGAAACGAACTAGGTTCTCTAGT
Organism: Methylomarinum sp.; assembly: GCA_013139755.1. Next base: position 7,106 of record WTAG01000714.1, read on the forward strand.
AAAATTCCCCTTTTTAAAGCCTTAACAAATGACTAAGTAAAAATGAAAACATTTAGTGCAAAGCCAGCAGAAGTTAAGCGCGATTGGTA
>WTAG01000578.1 GCA_013139755.1 Methylomarinum sp.
CAACTCAAACAAATGCCTTGTGTTGGAATCGCTTTCATATAACGAAAAATAAAGGCATTATCTTTTTCTATTATTTCAGCAAAGTCTAATTGTTCAATAGACTCCCCCTTTTGCATTCTATGTTCAAAATCCTGTAATACCTTTGTTTCCCAATCATCAGGACTATTATTGCTGTTTCTAAATTTTAATGAAGTACGAGCAATGTTCCAACCAAACTGTTCTGAGACTTGCTTAGAAATATTTTCCGCCGCTGTATTACAGACTTTTATAGCCTTAACAGGACCACCAGCTTTCATTCCTTGCTGCAATTTGTTTTTTAACTGCTTAGCAAAGTGCTTAATGGATTGCTTGCTTTCCATAATCATTTGATCTTCACTAGCAGCTTCAACAGCAACTGAAAATAATAATAGTAGGACAATTTTTGTTAGAAAATTCATTTACCCCCCCCCCGTTAATAAATGTTTTTAGAAAGTCTTTTCACAAAATACAAAACATCCGCTTTACTTTGTAATTGACTTGCTTGAACCACAAGCAGATTTGGAAATGAGTCCATCATTGTTGCCGCAAATAAACCGCTACTGTTACCCGTTAGCTCACCAGCTTCTGAAAACAGTTTGCTATTATCAATGCCACAACTGGGAGATTTATCTTGTAATACTAAACCGGATAAAGCATGCTGATTAACAAATTGTTTGGCAAAATCAACTAATAAATCTGTCACATCAATGCTTGGATCATCTGCTTGCAAGACTTTAATATGGCTTCCTACCTGAGTTAACTGTATTTTTGGTCTGGGAACACCTAAACCTATTTCAACTTCAGGGCAGACAGCTAGTAATCGACAATACTTACCTAGCTCTTCTGCAATTAACGAAGTGTATTTATCTTTGCCATCGTATCTAACTTTTTGCCCTAATAAACAGGCACTGACGGCAACCAGAGGTTGGTTTAACATTGGCGTCTACTTTATCTTTAAGTATTACTGACTAAAGTCCACTCTACCTCTTTATAAAGTCATTATTACTTCCGGACAATCAGTTAAGCCTTGGTATATTGAGTCCAGTTGTTTTCTACTGGTCGCTTCTATGGTGACCGTTACCGATAAAAATTTATCACCTTTACTCGATTTAGTTTTAACGGCACTTTCTTTTAAATCGTCTACATGCTGTCTAACAATCGCCACAACAATCGCATCAAAATCAGGGATGTTTTTACCCATGGCTTTGATAGGAAACTGGCAAGGAAAGTCTATGACTAGCTCTTCTTCACTCATACTGATCTTTTATACTCTTGAAACAATTGATTCATTTTTTGAAAAACAGGACCAGGCTTTCCATCACCAACAGCCACTTCATCCAATTCCACCACTGGGACTATTTCACGCGTTGAACTGGTCACCCAAATCTCACTCGCGGCTTTTAGTGCTTCCACAGCAATGATTTCTTCACATAACTGAAAACCATTCTGCTCGGCTAATTCTAAAATTACTTCCCGAGTAATACCTGGTAATATTTCGGCTGTTTTTTCAGGGGTAATTAATACGCCATCAATCACAGCAAATAAATTACTCGCCGCACCTTCAGTCACATAGCCTTTCTTGACTAATATTGCTTCAGCACAACCTTTTTCTATCGCTTCTTGCCTTAACAAAATATTAGCCAATAATGTGGTTGCTTTTACATTACACATTTCCCAGCGACTATCTTCCATGGTTAATGCTTTTACGCCTATTTCTACCCCTGCAAAAGGTTTAATATCTGAGCACATGGCAAAAACTGTCGGCACTGGGGTTTCAGGAAAAGCGTGATCCCTTTTAGGTGCGACACCCCGGGTAATTTGTAGATAGATATATTGATCCTTACTGTTATCTAATAAAGGCGTCAGTATTGCCAACCATTCTTCTAAATCGCAGGAAGTCTCAAGTCGGATACGAGCCAGACTTGCTTGCAACCTCTTTAAGTGATCTTCCATTCGAAACAAGCGTCCTGCATAAGAAGGAATGACCTCATAAACCCCATCGCCAAATAAAAAACCACGATCTAGCACAGAAACTTTTGCTTCCGACAAAGGCAAGTACTCACCATTGAGATATACTTTGCTATCAATTAAATCATTCATGATCTACTCCATCATTAGCATGGCTTCATCAATCATTCGCTGTACAAAACTTCCTTTGCTAACTGTTCTTAGTGCAATTAACGGCCTATTTGCCACCACATCGCCAGCTAAAGAGATATTAACCGATCCAAAAACATCACCCGCCTTAATAGGTGCAATAATTTTGTTATCTGTTTTTACCTCAGCCTTTAAATCTTTGTAATGTCTGCGAGGAATGGTGACATAAAGGTCTTCATTTAAGCCTAGTGGTAATTTTTTACTATCACCTTTCCAGATTCTGGCCTCTGATAAAGCATCATTACCTTGATACAATTTGTGGGTTTCAAAAAAGCGGAAGCCATAATTTAATAAGCTCTGGCTTTCATTGGCTCGTGCATTAGCGCTGGATGTTCCCATCACCACCGAAATCAAACGCATTTCTTCACGTTTTGCTGAGGCAACCATGCAATAGCCTGCTTCCTCGGTATAGCCTGTTTTCACACCATCTACGGATTTATCGCGCCATAATAATTTGTTTCTATTTGGCTGAGTAATCTTGTTATAGGTAAATTTCTTTACAGAATCCCACTTATAATAGTCAGGAAATTCGGAAATCAGAGCAGTGGTCAATTTAGCCAAATCTCTCGCTGTTGTGTAGTGGTTTTCACTCGGCAAGCCCATGCTATTTTCAAAATGACTATCCAACATACCCAATCGCGTAGCATGTTGATTCATCATCGCTGAAAATGTGGCTTCATCACCTGCAACATGCTCGGCCAATGCCACGCTGGCATCATTACCAGATTGAATAATAACGCCTTGCAACAAATCTTCAATCGACACCTGCTTATTCACCTCAACAAACATTCTTGACCCCCCTGTTTGCCAAGCTTTTTTGCTGATAGTTACTTTTTCGTCCAGTGTTAAATGTCCATTGGCTAACTCTCTAAAAACCACATAGACTGTCATGATTTTAGTCAAACTTGCAGGTGCTAACCTAACATCTGCATTTTCCTCAGCTAACACCTTATTACTATTAAAATCTAACAAGATATAACTTTTTGCAGCAATACTGGGCGCAGCAGGTATCAGGATTTTATTTGCCGCATGTACTGAATTTGAAAGCACTAATAAAACAGCAATTGAAATAAAACAATTTCGAATAAATGGGAACATTTTTATTAACCAAATTAACTCTAAAGAATATTTACTGAATCCACCAACTTAATATAAATTCAGATATGGCATCATTGTAACATTGATATTTAGCTTCAAGCTGAGAGCATTAATTACAATAAAAGATTATTCACACGAAGATCACCGGAGTCACAGAGAAGAGCTTTCTAAAAATAATTACCCTGCCCTTTCTTAGTGTTCTTTATGCCCTCGGTGTGATTTTTTTTATCCCAGTAGATAATGAGAAGTTACTCAGACCAACATTAGTCCGCTAATGCGAGATATACAAGAGATGAAAATAGCACTCAGCAAGCCCTATAAAATACAGCCACCCTTTATTTTTCAATAACCAATTGTGCTTGAGCAAAACCTAATAGCGCTAATTTTTTATTAAATTCAGCTACCTGCTGCCTTGAATCCAAAGGCCCGACTTGCACCTTATATAAATCAGCTTGCTGGTTTTTAACCACCTGAATTCTTGATTTTGCTATTTGCCCTGAGAACAACTTATCTTGTAATTGCCTAGCATTGACTGCACTAATAAACGCCCCAATTTGCAAATAAATAGCGCCTGTATGCTGCTGTACCGTTGACGTCAGCGGCTGGACCAATTGTTTAACATTATCGAGCACCAATGTTGATTTTTTAGCACCATCAAATTCTAATGCTGTTACTTCTACAAACCCTGTACCAGTTTTCTGAAAACCTAACTTAACAGCGGCGGTATAAGACAAATCAATAATTCTATTCTCATGAAAAGGCCCTCTATCATTAACTCGCAGAACCACACTGCGTTGATTTTTAAGATTAGTCACCCTGACATAACTAGGGATAGGTAAAGTTTTATGCGCAGCGGTCATCGCATACATATTATAAACCTCACCATTTGAGGTCTTTCTACCGTGAAATTTAGTACCGTACCAAGAAGCTATCCCTCTTTCCTGATAACCTTTACTCTCGGCTAAGACTCTATATCGCTTACCCAGAACCTCATATTCAACGGGGTTTCCAGCTCTGGTACGCTTTTCATACTTAGGTATAGCATCAGCAACTGCCATAACATTAACCGGGATATGAGCTGGCGCACTATCTTGTCCAATATACCTGTCTGTAGGCACAACTGAGCAACCCGCACTAAAAACAATACCCAAAAGCAGCAGTTTTTTATTCATTTCCAGACGACACTTGAGTTTGCTTTGCCTGATAGATAGCATTGCTTAATTGATAAACAGCCATTGCATACAAAGGACTGTGATTATAACGGGTAATCACATAAAAATTATGCAAACCTACCCATAAATCATCCCCATTCTCTTGCTGATAAGCCAGTAATTTAACGGCTTCATCCTGCTTTAATTCAGCCTTGCTTGTTACCGACATTATTTGCAATTCTGCCCATGTTAAATCAGGCTTAAGTCCTTTTGTTAATGCTTTTTGGTATTCCTCTCCATCTGCCTTCACAGGATAGGTAACTGCTTCACCTTTCTGCCACTTATGCTTCATAAAATAGTTTGCAACACTGGCTATTGCATCAGCTGAATTATTCCAGATATCTCTTTTTTTATCACCCTCAAAATCCGCTGCATAAGCCCTATAACTACTTGGCATAAATTGAGGAATCCCCATCGCGCCAGCATAAGAACCTGTTGGCTCCAATGGATCTATGTTTTCTTCACGACAAAGGATTAAAAAATTTTCTAACTCAGAAAGAAAAAATTTACTACGCTTAGGGTAGGAAAAACCTAAAGTTGAAAGTGCATCTATTATTCGATGATTCCCCGTATGACCACCGTAACGTGTTTCAACTCCAATAATCGCTATTATTATTTCGACTGGCACACCATATTTAGCGGCAACAGCGGTTAATGTCGCTTCATTTTCTTGCCAGAATTTTAAGCCACCCTTAATATGAGTATCGGTCATAAATATTTTTCTATATTTATGCCACGGCAAAACACCTTCGGCTGGTCTCTCCATCGTTTTAATGATATTTTGCTTAATATCAACCGAATGAAATAACTGTTTTAACGCAGTCTCAT
>WTAG01000016.1 GCA_013139755.1 Methylomarinum sp.
GCTGGAAGATTGAATAAAAATCCTAATATAGCCAACACTAGAGTTAGTTTTGTATACTGCATAAATATATTTGCTGATATCAATAAACCTAAGTGTAGATGAATTTGGAATGATTCTATGAGAAATAGATTAAATTTTAGGCTCTTTCAGCTGCTTAGATCGGTAGCTATTTTATGCTTTAGTTTATTGGTAATGGCGGCTTGCTCATCAACACCTAAATATCAGTATGCTGAGCCTACATCAGGGCAGGTTATTTTACAATCTGCAAGGCTCCAGTTAGGTGAGCGGTATAAATTGGGTGGCAAGTCACCGGCAACAGGGTTCGATTGTTCGGGATTAACGTGGTTTAGTCATAAAGAGAATGGGGTTCATATTCCTAGGCAATCTTTTGAGCAATTTAACTATGGAAGACCCGTATTAAAAAAAGACCTTATGGCAGGGGATTTGGTGTTTTTTGAGACTTACCGACCTGGCGCATCTCATGTGGGGATTTATACAGGCGCGGGTGAATTTATCCATGCACCTAACCGCAATAAGCGGGTTCAGATACAGGCGTTATCAAATAGTTATTATAGAAAACGCTATCTTGGAGCGCGACGCTATTGGTGAATTAATCATAGAGTTTATCCTTAAATTCACACAAATCTTCAATCACACAGCTTTGGCATCGGGGCTTTCGAGCAATGCAGGTATAGCGACCATGTAGAATTAATAGATGGTGAGCATCTAATTTATGTTGTTTTGGCACCCATTTTTCCAGGTTGTTTTCAACGATCAGTACATTTTTGCCTTTAGCGAGACCTGTACGGTTGGATACTCTAAATATATGGGTATCAACAGCAATGGTCGGCTGATCAAAGGCGGTGTTTAAAATAACATTGGCTGTCTTTCTGCCTACGCCCGCAAGTGCTTCCAGACCTTCTCTGGTTTGAGGCACTTCACCGTTATGTTTATCCAATAAGCGTTGGCAAAGTTTAATGATATTGGCGCCTTTGGTGTTAAATAAGCCGATGGTTTTTATGTAGTGTTTTAAGCCCTCTTCACCTAAATCAAGTATGGCTTGCGGGGTATTGGCTACAGGGAATAGTTTAGCCGTTGCTTTATTAACGCCTTTGTCGGTTGCTTGAGCGGATAAAACCACGGCAATCAGTAACTCAAAGGGGCTGCTGTATTGCAGTTCGGTTTCTGGATTGGGGATGGCTTCGGCTAAACGATCAAAAATAGCCAGACGTTTTTCTTTATTCATTATTAATATTGTAGATTATTGATCGCACAAAGGCTCAAAGGCAGCAAGAAGAGCAAAAAGTTATCTTCGCGGCTTGGTGTGAGAAAAATATATAAGGATGTTCATTCAGACGTATTTAGAACTAAGACAACATATTTTTTAAATTAGCTAAGTTAGCTTTACCACGTTCTTTAATTACTTCAGGTTCCAGCTGTTTTTTGTTGCTCCATTCTAAATCTTCTTCCGGTAATTCATTTAAAAACCGGCTGGGTTCGCATTCAGCCACATCGCCATAGCGTTTTCTATGGGTGCAATAACTTAAAGTACAGGTTTGTTGGGCGCGGGTAATACCCACATAAGCTAGTCGCCTTTCTTCTTCTATATTACCGGTTTCGATACTGTTCTGATGGGGTAGTATGTTTTCTTCTATACCGATAAGGAACACATGAGGAAACTCTAAGCCTTTTGAGGCATGTAAGGTCATTAAGCTGACTTGATCACCGGCTTCTTCTTCCTGATTACGTTCCAAAATATCCATCAGTAATATTTTTGAGATGATTTCAGACAAGGACTTTTCGCTGTCTTTTTCTTTGTCGGCAATCCGCTTTAACCATTCGATTAAATCGTGTACATTTTTTACTTTACGTTCGGCCGCCGCTTGGGTTTTACTATTTTCGTTTAACCAGGCTTCATAGTTGATTTGCTGGATAAAGTGGTCGATTATGGCGAAAGTGTCACCTTTTTCAATCTTATCTGCAGTTTCAAGTACCCAACGGGTAAATTTGTTGAGGCGCTGAATTGATTTTTCAGGTAAATGCTGGGTTAATCCTAATTCTCCACACGCAGAGAATAAACTGATGTGTCGCTCATTGGCATAAGCCCCTAATTTTTCCAGTGTGGTTGGACCTATCTCACGTCGTGGGGTATTGATGATGCGGAGTAGGGCGGCATCATCATCCTGATTAACAAATAAACGCAGATAAGCCAGAATATCTTTGATTTCCGAGTGAGCAAAAAACGAGGTACTGCCACTAATAAAGTAAGGGACGTTGTTTTCCCTTAAACCTCGTTCAAATAGACGTGACTGATGATTGCCTCGATATAAAATGGCATAGTCAGAATAGCTGCCGCCATGTTTAAATTTATGATGAATAATTTCCGATACAACTTGTGCAGCCTCGTTACGATCATCTTTATGGCTCATCACTCGTAAAGGGTCGCCAAAGCCGAGATTACTCCATAGCTTTTTTTCAAAGGCATGAGGGTTATTGGCTATCAGGTGATTGGCGACTTTTAGTATGCGTCCGGTCGAACGGTAGTTTTGTTCCAGTTTTATGACTTGCAGACGAGAATAATCCTTTTCTAATTGCGCCAGATTTTCCGGCTGGGCTCCACGCCAGGCATAAATTGACTGGTCATCATCTCCCACCACGGTAAAGCGACCTAAATTACCCGCTAATAATTTAACTAATTGGTATTGGGTAATGTTGGTATCTTGATATTCATCAACTAGCATATAACGGATTTTATTCTGCCATTTTTCTAAAATCTCGGGATGCTGTTGAAATAATAAAACAGGCAGTAAAATTAAGTCATCAAAATCGGCGGCGTTATAGGCCTTTAAATTACGGGTAAAGTCAGCGTAAATGTGGGCTGTTAGAAGATCATCTTCTGTCGCATTGCTAATCGCACGTTCAGGGGTAATGAAGGCATTTTTCCAATCACTGATTTGTTTGTTATAGATTTCAACCGCATCAATATCGTAATTGCTGGAGCTATGAACAATTAAATTACGCAGTAACGTCAGTTTGTCTTGCTCATCAAACAGCGTCAGCCCAGATTTATACCCTAAGGCTTTATGTTCTTTGCGCAGTATATCCAAGCCAAGCGAGTGAAAGGTAGAGACCCGCAAACCTTTACTTTGCGCGGAATCCAGCAATTTATTAACGCGCTCTTTCATTTCCCGCGCGGCTTTATTGGTAAAGGTGAGTGCAGCAATATAACGCGCAGGTGTGCCTTGTTGAATTAAATAGGCGATTTTTTCAGTAATCACCCGGGTTTTACCACTGCCCGCACCGGCTAAAACCAATAAAGGGGGATCAATGGTTTTGACAGCGGCTTGTTGTTGAGGGTTTAGTTTTACCATGTATTGTTAGTGCTTGATGTTTTGACAATGAATGTAGCCTTGATGAAACGAAGTGGAATCAAGGACTTTTAGTACCAAGATTGTTCTTAGCTATCCGTATTACGCTCTCCGTAGCCAGTTATTTCGGTAGAATTAATCTCCTGCCCCCAGTTTGCAGCTAATTGTTCATGTTTAACAAATGTATGAAAAGATGAGAAAGGCCAGTCAGCAACAGAATTTACCCAGCCATGTTTCACGGGGTTGTAATGTATATAGTTAATATGTTGCGTTAAATCATCTTGGTCTCGTATTGTGTGTTCCCAGTACCGTCGTTGCCAAATGTTATATTCACCGTGTTTGTTTTTATAACAATTTTCAGCTTCTTTTTTTAAGGTGCGAGTAAACCGGCTTTTTATTGCTTTCCATCTGGCAGGGTAGTCTTGATCGTTTTCAGGTAATTGCCAAATACAGTGCAAATGCTCGGGCCATATCACTATAGCAATAATTGTATAAGGCTTTT
>WTAG01000479.1 GCA_013139755.1 Methylomarinum sp.
ATGATTTAACTTTTGATCTCTGCTATTTGTTGAATTACTGGCATTGATGAGGGATTTAAGGAGCCTCTGATTAAGTCTGGACGAAGTAGATTATGCTCATAATATTCATGGATTCATTAACTAGACATTTTAAATGCTAAAAAATCAACATTAACACCTAGATCTTCAACTTTTTCAGCTTGCTTTAATGCTGGGAATGTTTTTGATTGAATGGATGTGTAGTTTCTACTTATTTAGGCACGATATTTGCCGTTTTTAAATGAGTAGATATAAGGCATTGTGTTGATTTATCTTAACTATCGGGAGTATTTTGGTCTAATAAATCAGGGGTAGATGAATGCTGCTTTAATTAAATGATTTTTTGAGTCATTCAGTCAATAATTTACAAAATCAATGGCTTATACACATACAATTTGCGAACACACATAAAACGAAATAAACTATTTCAATAAACAGTCATTGTGGCTATTGACAAACATAAGTTATTGAAATTTATTTTGTTTTAATGGGGTGTGTATTTTTTATACAATTTAACTAAAGTACAATATGTACATGGGTTTAGCATGATTCGAAATGGTTAATACACAGAGTTATCCACAGGAACTGTGCATAAAAATAAATACCTAATTATCATAACCACTTAGGCGTTAATTAAAGAATTGTCTTGCAATAAATGATCTAATTAAGTCGCTTGAATTATAAATTATATGAATTATTTTTTAGAGGTATGTGTGCTGGTCAATGGACAATTGAATGAAAGCTAAATTAGTTAATGATGCCTTATTGATGGCACTCTGGAAGCGTAAACCTAACAGGGGGGAGTGAAGAGGAAATAAGTCATTATCGTAAATCAAAGCCCCCCCTGTCCCGGTTATACTGCCAAGGTTTCATTGATTTGTATTCATTCTATGTGGGGATTGAGGTTATAGGATTAGTTTGGAAAATACTTGGTTATGGTATATGTTCTATACCATGCATGATTTTGAATTTGACGATAACAAGAGTGCTTCTAATTTAAGCAAACACGGCATTAATTTTATGTCTGCTCAAGCACTTTGGAACGATCCTGACTTAGTCGAAATCTAAGCTATATCGAGTGATGAACCTCGATTTTTGGTAATTGGCTGTATTGCTAATAAGCATTGGTCAGCAGTTATAACTCATCGTGGAAACAATATCAGAATAGTTTCTGTTAGATGGTCACGAAAGTCGGAGGTGGAACTATATGAAAGCTAAAGCTTTTGATCAAAAATTTGATGGTGACAATGAGGATATTATTAATGACCTTGACTTGTCTACTTTAAAACGCCCAAATCAAAAACAGAAAAGAGTTAATGTGGATTTTCCTGTTTGGATAATAGATTCCTTAGACAAGGAAGCAAATCGAATCGGTGTAACACGACAATCTATAATAAAACTTTGGTTAGCCGAGCGACTTGAAGAGCAAAGGCTAACAAGGCACTCCACCTGACTGCGGGGAGCGCAGTTCGTTATCAAAGGTCAGTTTTTAATCGAAGCTCACCGTATTGGTGGAGTTTGTCTTTTATCCTCCTGCGTCAGGTGAGCTTGTGGTTATTCCGAAAACTTTTCGACAGGCTGCAAGGGGTCGATAGCACTCATTCCGAGTCCCGTCCTGAACCCTACCATTTTAAAACCAGGTTGACGCTAACCAGCCATAAGCAAACTCCGATTGTTTTTACTCAGTAATCATTGAATCAATATCGAATGGTATAATATTGATTTATAACTACTAATTGGGGGGTGCATCATGAACATTCAACAATTAAAAGAAGAGATTCAACATCTTTGTCTTGGACGATCTGGAACGGACTCAGCACAAACCGTAGATGTTCTTTCAAGACTTAGATTTGCCTTAACAACGACAAATATTTTTAAAGAGACAACTAATTTTCAAAAGTGCTTTGAAGCGATCTGCGACTCTGTCGCCCACTTTAATTCTTATTCAGAGAGTGACAGGTCTTTAATCATCAGTTCGCTAGTCGGTGTTGCTGCAAAAAATAACCCCATTTTACTGGCTGGCATATTTGGCTATGAAGATAAAGGCTAAGACAACTGCATTCATACAAGAGAAATACGTTTTTGTTAGTTAAAGTAATACCTCACAAGAGCTTGACTGGTTGCGTGAGCAGTACACTAGCATTCGGCAGAAAGTAAGTGCGTTAAAAAAAGGAGAGCGCACATGCTCATTAAAAGAAAGAAAAGTAACAACTGGTATTACAAGTTTACCGTTAAGGGAAAAACAATATACCGATCTACTGGAACCAGTGACAAAGCAAAAGCACAGGAAATAGCAGACAAGGTTAAAGCCGAAGCTTATGATGTTATTAAGTTTGGCGAACGTCAACGGTACTTATGGCAAGATACTGTCATACGGTGGGTAACTGAATCAGAAAAGAAATCTATCGAGACTGATAAATATCATCTTAAATGGCTACGTCCCTTCCTAGATGATGTTTACTTGGATGAAATTGATACTGACCTGATTGAGAAAATAATCCAAGCGAAACTTAAAGTCGCTGGTAAAGCCCGCGTTAACCGTACAACTGAATTAATCCGTTCTATTCTTAATAAAGCAAAAAAAGAATGGGGATGGATAGACCGTGTTCCGCATATCCGTAGGTTTAAAGAAGGTAATCAGCGATTACGTTGGTTAACCCATCATGAAGCGAGAAGGTTATTAAAAGAACTACCTGAGCATACTCAAGCAATGGTAACTTTTACTTTAGCAACCGGACTTCGTGAGTCAAACGTAACTGGGCTAGAATGGTCGTAAATCGATATGCAAAATAAAATTGCATGG
>WTAG01000103.1 GCA_013139755.1 Methylomarinum sp.
CGATCACATCAAATCCACTGTTTTGTAATAAGAACCTCAACGAAATAGGCGTAAAGTGGTTAATGTGATCAACCACAATCAAATCTGCAGGATTAGTGAAAACATTTGGGACAACACCATACAAATAACCTCCAACCTTTAAAACCCTAGAAGCATTATGTAGCGCTTCCTGAGGCTTGGCCATATGTTCTAATGAAAAAAATGATGTCATCACATCAAACTGATTGTCCCATGAAATTGGAATTTCATAAGTAGCCCAATTATCTCTAGATAAAAATTTACTCCAGAATGGAACATAACGTTCACTTACATCAAATAAGTATGGACTAACATCCTTGTATGCATTTAAAAGCTCTCGCATCGTAGAGCTTTTCGCGCAGCCATAGTCAAGAATTTTAGTTCCTTGGTGTACGGGAACTTTCGAAACTAGCGTTTTAACTTGATGACTTGTGCGATAAATTGTGTAGTTGTTTACCACTTCATAGACCTGATCTTCATCTTCGCTGTTTATTAAAATATCGTAATCTTTATCATAATAACCATCGATATTTTCTATCTCTTCACTCTGTATATGTGCACACTGAGTACAAAAATAAACTAGGACCACCCCTTCATAAAGAGTGCATAATGATGTCAGTGATTTCGTAGATTGAGAATCATATAGGACTTTTTCTAACACGCTATCACATACATTACATCTCATTATTCTTCGCCTTTATCTACGCATAACTCCGGATGAACTTTTTTAAAATCCACGCCTGCAGCATATGACCCCTTCCAGCCATTAGCCAAGCCCGCTGGCTCATTAAAATTAAAATAACGAAACTGCATGGACCATCTTGCTCGCAGGCTTCTATTCAAGCCTGATGCATGCAACACCAAAAAATCGATTATTACCAAATCACCTGGTTCTGTTAATGGTGCTATATGCGTATATTTTTCTAGCAATACTTCTTCATTTTTCAACACCAGTGAATATGCCCCAGTTTTATCAGCTGTTTTCGAGTTCTGGGTAAACACAGGGACAGGACCTTCACGATGTGACCCTAGACAGAATTCTACCGGTCCCATTAATTCAGTCATGGTAACGAGTGAACTCCAATAAACCAATCCATCAAGACTACGTAACTGTGCTGGATATTCTTGGTGCCAATTTGCACGAAACTGATCTTCATTTGGATTATCAATCCTTATACCATATCCTCCGGCAGCAATAGCTGGAAATGCTCCAGTTCTCAACTCTAAAAGAAGCTCCTCATGTAGAGAGTGAGTAAGCAACCTAACAAACGAGGGGATTTGTTTAACAGCATCATAAATTTCTGAACCAAAAGTACGATCCAGAGCAATTAACTGTTGAAACCCTGCATCAAAGTTCTCTGGTGAGAATTCAGCTCGGTCAATATGTATGTTTTGTCTCTTAAAAATCAGTCCAATGATTTCATAGATCGCTTTTTGTATTGGTAAGATATCCTGTTCTAGGTCATAAAAGTTCTTGATGACCAGAACACCATTTCGAGTAAATTCATTTCTTTGATTATCACTCAGTAAACTCTTACTTTTCATAATACATCTTTCCTAGCATATTGTTTTACATAAGATATTACCCTATTCATTTCTGCTTCAGTCAAATCATGATAACTTGGCAAATTGATTGCATATTTATATACGCCATAACTGACAACATTCTCCTTCTTAATTTCAAACATGGGTAACATGCTTAACGGCCAAAAGAAAACCCTACCATCAATCTGCCTCTCCCGGAACGATGCTAACAAAGCCTCTCGATCAAACAAAATGTCTTCATTCACTACGATAGTAGGCATCCAATACCCATTTTGCGTTTCTTCTGGCTCCGGATTCATCCTAAGCGGCAGATCATCAAAAGCATCAGCATAGTAGGAAAATATCCGCCTTTTGGCTTTGATGAGTTCATCCACTCTTTCCACCTGTGCACAACCGATCGCGGCCTGAACATTGGACATTTTGTATTTAAAGCCCACCATATCTGACCAAAACTGTTTGGTTTGGCTACGTGCTCGTCCATGATTGGAAAGTGTTAAGACAGTTTCATATAGCTTTTCGTCATTAGTGACAAACATGCCTCCTTCACCTGTCGTCATGGTTTTTGTCCCATGAAATGAAAAGCTTCCGAATGCCCCCATGCTTCCAGCTCGCTTACCGTGATAGATGGAACCTATCGCCTCCGCTGCATCTTCAATAACGGGGATGCCATGATTTTCGCCAATAGTCAGCAACTGCTCCATATCACATAGATTGCCGTATAGATGAACAGCAATAATCGCTTTAGTTCTTGGTGTAATTGCTGCTTCTACCTTTTGTGGATCAATGCACCAACTATCCGCAAGGATGTCCACAAACACAGGCTTAGCCCCTAAGTGTACAATAGGTGCCGCAGTAGCGACCCAATTAGTATCCGCCATAATCACTTCATCACCTAGGCCAATACCAAGTGCGGCCATCCCCATATGTAATGCACCCGTGCAACTAGACGTTGCAATAGCATATTTAACACCTAAATGTTGTTTAAATGACTCTTCAAATCTATCAATATAATCATAACAATGCTCTCCCCATCCATTTCGAGCTGCATCTGTAGCATATTCAACTTCTAGATCTGTTATCGAAGGTTTAGTGTAATAAATGCGATTCACAAGTGCTCCTCCAATGTTTTTATTTTCGAGACAGCACTAACAAATCGTCCGGCCCACTCTTGGATATAAGAGTGCTGATTAGCCACTTCCTCTGCAATATTCCATGGAAGAACTAGAACAACATCTGGTTTCATTTTGCGCAGTATTTCAGGTTTCACAATCGGAATATGGCTACCCGGCATAAATTTTCCCTGTTTGGATGTTGCAGCATCACAAACCATCGGAACAAGATCAGGTCTAACTCCAGCGTAATTTAGTAACGTATTACCTTTTGCTGCGGCACCATAAGCCATTAAACTTTTCCCCTCTCTCTTCTGTGAAAGCAAAAATGAAAGCATTTCGTTCTTTACAAAATCTACGCGAGACTGAAAGGTTTGGTAGGTGGTAAGGGACTGTAATCCGAATAAAGTTTCTTCCAACAATACATGATGAACTAATTCGGATACCACTCTTGGGGCATTCTGATGACAACCATAAATACGCAGGCTTCCACCGTGTGTTGATAGCTCTTCAACATCAAATATACGTAAACCAGCTTGCTCAAAAATACGACTAACCGTATATAGAGAGAGATATGAGAAATGTTCGTGATAAACGGTATCGAACTGTATTTGTTCGATCAATCTCATTACGTGAGGGAATTCCAGCGTAATAGTGCCGCTCGACTTTAATGCAGCTTTTAGTCCACGCGTGAAATCATTTATATCTGGAACATGGGCGTAGACATTATTACCCACAATCAGGTCGGCCTGCTTTCCTTCTGCGGCAAGCTGTTGACCTAAAGCCTTACCAAAAAATTCACGCAGTACTGGAATACCCTGATTTTCCGCAGCTGTTGCTGTACTGGCTGTAGGCTCAATACCTAAACAGGGTATACCTGCCGCAACAAAGTTTTTTAGCAAATAACCATCATTAGATGCTATTTCAATAACCAGGCTCTTTTTGTTAAGGCCGATCTGTTTGGTTATAACTTGAACATACTTTTTTGCATGCGCAAGCCAGCTGGATGATGTTGATGAAAAGTAGGCATAGTCTGGTAAAAACAACTCATCAGCCTGAGCATAGTCCTCCGTTTGTACCAACCAGCATTGAGTACATACCTTAAGCTTAAGCGGATAGTACAGCTCAGGCTTAGTGAGATCCGCCTCGCTCAAATATGCATTCGATGGTGGTGCAAACCCCAAATCAAGAAAAGTATGTTCAAGAGATGAGTTACAGTGCCTACAATTCATACAACCAAGCCCGTAAAATACTCATCAATTAATGGATGATTTCTATCTCTATCAGAGATATCTGTATATTCTATCGGCCATTGAATGTTTAACTTTGGGTCATTAAACAATACCCCGCCTTCAAATTCTGCCTGGTATTCTGCCGTATGCAAATATAGTACCTCTGATTCACTCTCTAATGACTGAAAGCCATGAGCAAAGCCTTCTGGAATGACCATCATTTTATTGTTATCGGGTGTTAAAATTTCCGAATGCCACTTAAGTAAAGTGCTGGAATCTTTTCTTAAATCCACAGCAACATCAAATATTTTCCCTTTTAAGCAACGTACTATTTTCATTTCTGTATAAGGAGGGTATTGAAAATGCAGGCCTCTAATAGCCCCTTTTGATATCGTGACTGAT
>WTAG01000688.1 GCA_013139755.1 Methylomarinum sp.
AAGGTGAATAGTGCTTTGGATAAGGCGATGGAAGTTAATAAAAAAATAAAGGGTGCAGTAAATGTTACGGGTGAGGCTGTTGAAACAACAGTGGAAACCGCTAATGAACAAGCTGAATCTGTGAACAAAGAGGCTCAAGATACTGTTGATCTGTTAACAAAATAAGTTTTTGGATATATACTCCGTGATCGTGAGAAGCATAAAAAACCGGACTAAGTCCGGTTTTTTATTGTCTGTTGTTTAGGAGTAATAAATATGACGTATGAATTTGATACCCATTTTAATAAGTTATCATCTGATCCATTTTCCTTCGTCCCTGTAGGCATTATTCAGCAAGAGAGGATTTTAAGAAAAATACTCGCGCCGAGGGTGGACGCTCCTACAGGGTATATTCAATTAATGCGCCGTAGGCATCTTTTCTCTTAACTTCAAGTAACGCTGATAACGCCGCATAGGAATATCACCATTTTCAGCAGCTGGCCTTACTGCACAGCCTTTATCATTCACATGGCGGCAATCTTTAAAGCGACACTGTTCAATTAAGGGCTGGAATTCTCTATAGCCCCATGCTAATTGCTGCTCAGTTAAATCAGCTAGTCCAAAGATAGCAACCCCGGGGCTATCAATCAAATCGCCCCCATCAGGTAAATGGTAAAGTGTTGCTGCTGTGGTGGTATGTCGACCATGCTTGGTGATTTCGGAAACCGTATTGGTTTTTAACTGTTTATCGGGAATCAGTGAATTGGTTAATGATGATTTTCCTACCCCTGATTGGCCGGCAAAAATACTGATTTGGTTGTTTAAAGCCGCTTTTAACTCATCTATACCAATATTTTTAGCAGCACTGACTTTATGCATGGTGTAACCAAGGTCTTGGTATTGCTGTAACTCTGCTTCAATAGTTTTTGCGCTACTTAAATCAATCTTATTTAAGACTAAAACAGCATCTATATTTTTGTTTTCACAAATAGCTAGATATTGATCGATGAGTAAAAAGTCACAATGCGGCTCGGTAGCAAATACCACATAAACCTTATCTATGTTAGCTGCAACAGGGCGTGTTTTTTTGTTTCGGCTAGGGCGCTTTAATAAAGACCGTCTAGGTAATATTTCTTCTATTCGCCCTTGATTGGTGGATGATTTGGTAATCATCACCTGGTCCCCGACGGCAACTGTATCCAGCTTTCGTCGGGTTTGGCATAGAAAAATTTCGCCTGATATTTCGACCGCAATACCTTGTCCAAGGTGAGAAACAACCAGTCCTTCTATGAGTTCAGTCATTATCTGATCTACATCTTCGATTCTAGATGGGCAATACGAATCGCTGCGGGTGGATGGCTATAATGAAATGCAGAAAATAGCGGGTCTGGAGTTAATGTGCTGGCATTTTCTTCATACAGCTTAACCAGTCCACTAATCATTTTGCTCGCTTTAGCATTGCTGGATGCAAAGTCATCTGCTTCAAATTCAAACTTACGTTGAAAATAAGCGTTGATAGGCTGCATGAAAATAGTGAACACAGGTGAAACTAACATGAACAATAATAATGCCGCTGCATTGGAGTGGGTTTCAACGCCTAAGCCACTAAAGAACCAGTCTTGGGTAATTAGCCAGCCTAATACAGCAAAACTGATTAGAGTCATCATAGAAGAAGCGGCTAGCATTTTGAGTACATGTTTGCATTTAAAATGACCTAACTCATGAGCTAATACTGCTTCTAATTCTTCTTCATCTAAAGAATCAACTAATGTATCGTAAAATACAATGCGTTTGTTGTTGCCTAGCCCAGTGAAGTAAGCATTACCATGGCCTGAACGCTTAGAGCCATCCATGATGAAAATGCCATTACTGTTAAATCCACAGCGGCTTAATAAGCCTTGGATGCGGTCTTTTAAAGAGCCTTCTTCCATAGGGGTGAACTTATTAAATAAAGGGGCAATAACGGTTGGAAATAACCAGCTCATTAATAAAGAGATAGACATTAAGATAGCCCAGGCATAAAGCCACCATAAAGAACCAATGCTATCCATTACCCATAAAATGAGTGCCAGAATAGGCATGCCAATCGCAATCACTAAGGACAGTGAAATGGCCTGATCTTTAAAAAACTGGGCCAAGCTGCTTTTGTTAAAGCCGTATTTTTCTTCGATAACAAAGGTTTGATATAGACTGGTTGGAATTTCAAGCACTGTCATAATCAAGAAAATAGTGGCAACAGCGGCTAAATCAGTCAGCATAGGAGATAATTCAAATGATGCCCAAAAATCAAAGGCAAGACTAATAGCACCGCCAAGGGTTAATATCAGCAAAAAGATGATGCCAATTACACTATCAAGATCGCCTAGCTTGCCTTTTTCTACCGTATAATCAGCCGCTTTTTGATGCGCTTCTAATGATACAGAGTCTTTAAAGGCATCGGGAACGGCTGCTCTATGGTTAGAAACAAAGGATTTCTGGCGCATGGATAGCCAAAACTGAATGCTATAAGAAATAACTAAAGCAACTAAAAATATATATGTAAATGTATTCATTGGGGTTGATTAAACATCACGGTTTTAAGAATTAGCTATACAGATTAGCCAATGCTACAATTTAAAGCAACTATCATCATACTGGAAACAAAATGGCACAGGATTCGAATAATCTTATTTGGATTGATTTAGAAATGACGGGGTTAGAACCTGATACTGATTTGATCATTGAAATTGCAACGATTGTGACGGATAAAGATCTCAATATTCTTGCGGAGGGGCCTGTGCTTGCTGTGCACCAGTCGGATGAAGCATTGGCGGCAATGGATGAGTGGAATCAAACGCATCATGGTCAGTCTGGGTTGGTTGAACGTGTCAAAGCATCGATAATTGATGATGCAGAAGCAGAAAGACAAACTATTGAGTTTTTAAAGCAATGGGTGCCTGAGGGGATATCGCCTATTTGTGGTAACAGTATTGGTCAGGATAGGCGTTTTCTTGTTCGCTATATGCCTAAGTTGGAAGCATATTTTCATTATCGTAATATCGATGTTTCTACCCTTAAAGAATTGGCGGCGCGTTGGGCACCTGAAGTGAAAGAAGGCTTTCAGAAAAAGTCAGCCCATAAAGCCCTGGACGATATTATTGAGTCGATAGATGAGATGAAGTATTATCGCGAGCACTTTATTAAGTTCTAAGTATGAATCAACTGATAGCAATTGCTTTTGGTGGCGCTTTGGGTGCTGTATTGCGCTTTATGGTTTCCTCAGGAATCTATCAATGGTTAGGTCGTGGATTCCCCTATGGCACCTTAACAGTTAATCTTTTGGGTTCGTTGTTGATTGGGTTAATGACTGAAGCATTATTGTTACAACGTGTTGCCATATCAATGGAATTTCGCTCTGCTATTTTGATCGGGCTGTTTGGTGCATTTACAACATTCTCAACATTCTCTTTAGAAACCTTATATTTGATTGAGCAGGGTAACTTAGTTAAAGCCTGTTTAAATGTATTAATAAGTGTTGTTGGCTGTGTTTTTGCTGTCTGGTTAGGTCTGTTGGCAGGCAGGACGCTATTTATGTATTCTGGCGGTGTTGTTCGCTGGATGGACTGGGTATTTCCTTATGCTTTAGTCGCTGTTAACGCGATAGGCGCTTTTGTTATTGGTTTGATAGCAACCACTTTAATGCAGAAAGTAGCGATAACGCTGGAGTATCAGGTCACCATTCTGGTAGTTTTGGTCGGTATTTTCGTGACTTTGTCAGGATTGTATTTGATCCTTTATTTGCTTGAAGATGGCTTTTCAATAAAAACAAATATGAATATGATGGTAAGCATCTTTGCAGTCAATACTTTGATCTGTCTGTCTTCTGTATGGGTAGGGCTGTTAGTAGGTAAGCAGTTATGAGCCAAAGAGCAGTGACTATTGCACGGGTGTACACCCTGGAAGGACATGATCATTTAAATGCTGTTTTAGATATTTTGCAGAAACAGCAAAATATCGCGGGCGTCACCGTTATTCGGGGTATTGCAGGTGTTGGTGCTTCGGGTGGTATACATACCTCGTCTTTACTGAGTTTATCGCTGGAACTGCCTTTGGTGGTTGAGTTCTTTGATGAACCGGCAAAAGTAGCTGCTGCGATAGAGGCGCTTAAATCTCAGATTGATCTCAAACATATTGTCAGCTGGGCCGCCACGGCTCATATTGACTCAATATCTTAATTTTTTTAATTCACATTACCAAAGGTATATTTTTAACATGTTAGACCCTCATTTATTTAGATCTGATCTCGATGAAGTTAAAAGACAATTAGATCGACGCGCTTATGCTTTTGATACAACTGCGTATGAAGAGCTAGAAAGTAAACGTAAAGTTGTTCAGATTAAAACGCAAGAACTACAAAATGAGAAGAATAAAAGCGCTAAAAGTATAGGTCAGGCGAAAGCAAAGGGTGAAGATATACAGCCTTTATTAGATCAGGTGCAGCATTTAGGGGATCAGTTAAAAGAGGCTGAAGCTGAGTTATCAGATATTCAAGCTGAAATGATTGCTTTAATGGAAGCGATTCCTAATATTCTTGATGAAGTCGTACCCGTAGGAAAAAGTGAAGACGATAATGTTGAACTTGCGCGCTGGGGTGATGTGCCTGAATTTTCTTTTGAGCCCAAAGATCATGTGGATTTAGGTGAAAGCAAAGGTTTGGACTTTGAACTGGCAGCAAAAATTACCAGTGCACGTTTTGCAGTATTAAAGGGGCCTTTGGCGCGTTTGCAGCGTGCGATTATCCAGTTAATGCTAGATACCCATACGGAGGAGCATGGCTATTCTGAAACTTATGTGCCTTTTTTAGTTAATGCCGATAGTTTGTATGGAACTGGGCAGTTACCAAAGTTTGAGGCAGATTTATTTAAAGCCAGTGAAGATCCTGCATTATATTTAATTCCTACAGCCGAAGTCCCTGTGACTAATATGGTCAGAGATGTGATTGTAGATGCTAAAGAAATGCCGCTGAAATTTGTTTGTCATACGCCTTGTTTTCGTAGTGAAGCCGGAGCTTATGGTCGTGATGTCAGAGGCATGATTCGTCAGCATCAATTTGAAAAAGTTGAGCTGGTACAAATTGTAACGGCTGAACAATCAGCGCAAGCGCATGAAGAGTTAACTAATCACGCAGAAAATATTCTTAAAAAATTAAACCTGCCGTATAGAAAAGTGTTGTTATGTGCGGGGGACACGGGTTTCTCATCATCAAAAACTTATGATTTAGAAGTTTGGTTGCCAGGGCAGGGAAAATACAGAGAAATTTCCTCTTGTAGTAACTTTAAAGACTTTCAGGCACGTCGTATGCAAGCGCGCTGGCGTAATCCTGAGACAGGTAAGCCAGAATTAGTCCATACAATTAATGGTTCTGGATTAGCTGCAGGACGTACTTTAATTGCTGTGATGGAAAATTATCAGGATGAGCAAGGTCGTATCCATATTCCCGAAGCATTAAAGCCGTATATGGGCGGTGTAGAAATTATTGAATAGTCTCTTTAGTCGATTCACATTGTTCCCATGCTCCGCGAGGGAATGCAGCATTGTAGGATGGGCAAAGCGATAGCGTGCCCATCATTCTATCAGATGGGCACGGAATAAAGCCTCCTTTGCCCATCCTACTTTAATGGCATAAGTATATAAAAAGGTGAAATATAATGAAGTTAATAAAAGTTTTTTTGATGGGCTGTTTATTATTGACAGCTCAGCTGGTTAGTGCGGAAACACTGGAAGAGATTCAGCAAAAAGCCGAGCAGGGCAACGCTTTAGGTCAAGCAAAATTAGCCTCAATTTATCTATTGGGACGAAACGGTGTTGAAATAGATAACATACAAGCGGCAGCATGGATGAAAAAAGCGGCTGAGCAAGGTTTGGTTGAGGCACAAGTGGTGGTTGCTGCTATGTATGATCGAGGCATGGGCTTAAAAGGCGACAAAAAGATTGCCACACAATGGTATGAAAAAGCAGCAAAGCAAGGACACGGTACATCATTAGCTATTTTAGGTAGAAACCCTACGGCTAAAGGTAGTGTTGGCTTCAGTTATCAAGGTATGCGTTTAAACGCTTCACGCTCTATTCCAAAAGAATACGCTAAACGCTTTTTAATGAAAAAATAAAATCCAATATCATGCTGTAGAGCGGACTTTAGTCCGCAAAGTATAATTAAACCTGATTACCCATAACGCTCCGCCACATTAAAGGCATCGACTACATACCTCGTCATTCCTGCGTGTTCTTAGCAGGAATCAATAGTATTCAGGATGGATTCCCGATAAAAGACCTCGGGAATGACTGTGTGGGTAATGAGAATGGCTGAAACTTATGGGTAACCAGGTAATTAAATATTTTTAATTGTATTTTCTAAACAACAAGATAAGTCGTTTTTTAACGATTTATCTGTCTAATCAATAATTGAGTTACATTTCTAAATGACAATAAAAACACGTTTTGCTCCAAGTCCAACGGGATATTTACATGTAGGCGGTGCTAGAACCGCTCTTTTTTCATGGTTGTATGCACGCAAGCATGGAGGAAAATTTGTATTAAGAATTGAGGATACCGACTTGGAGAGATCTACTCAAGAGTCGGTTAATGCGATTCTGGAAGGTATGACCTGGCTAGGGCTAGAATATGACGAAGGGCCTTTTTATCAGACCCATCGGTTTGACCGATATAAGGAAATTATTCAGCAATTACTTGATCAAGGGGATGCCTATTATTGTTATTGCAGCAAGGAAGAGCTGGATACCTTGCGCGAACAACAAATGGCTAGTAAGGAAAAGCCTCAATATAACGGTAAATGTCGTGATGAGGCTCATGATGGTAACGGCAAAGAAGCTGTTATTCGCTTTAAAAATCCCACTGAAGGTGAAGTTGAGATTAATGACCTGGTCAAAGGTCGAATAGTGATAGCCAATAAGGAATTGGATGATTTGATTATTGCCCGTTCGGATGGTACTCCGACTTATAACTTGACTGTCCTGGTGGATGATATGGATATGGAAGTCAGTTATGTGATCAGAGGGGATGATCATATTAATAATACTCCGAGACAGATTAACATTCTCAATGCATTGGGTGCTGAATTACCCCATTATGCGCATGTGCCCATGATTTTAGGTTCAGATGGAGCTAGATTATCTAAACGGCATGGTGCGGTTAGTGTTATGCAGTATCGCGCAGAGGGCTATTTGCCGGAAGCCTTACTGAATTACCTGGTTAGACTAGGCTGGTCGCATGGTGATCAGGAAATTTTTTCTCTGGATGAAATGATCGAGTTGTTTGATCTGGATGCGGTTAACGTTTCAGCATCAACCTTCAATACAGAAAAATTGTTGTGGTTAAATCATCAATATATGATGAATAGTGACCCCGCACATGTGGCGCATCATCTGAGCTGGCATATGGGGGATCAGGGCATAGACCCAGCGCAAGGGCCAGACCTGGTTGAGGTGGTTAAAGCCCAGCGTGAACGTTGCAAAACACTGGTAGAGATGGCTGAAGCCAGTCGTTATTTTTATCAAGAATTTGAATCGTATGATGAAAAAGCAGCTAAAAAGAATTTTAAAGCAGGTTCTGATGACGTGCTGCAACGCTTAATGGATGCATTTGGCCAAATACAAGAATGGGATGGCGAGAAGTTGCATCAAATTGTTCTGGATACTGCAGAAGAAATGGAGTTAAAGCTTGGGAAGGTAGCACAGCCCTTACGTGTTGCAGTTTCAGGAGCGGGTGTCTCACCAGCCATAGATATTACTTTATCCCTGTTGGGTAGAGAAAAAACCTTGGCAAGAATGGCAAAAGCTATAGAATTTATAAAAGAAAAAAATAAAGACTAGACAAAGGAAAAAAAATCCGTATAATTATTGAACTCAACTAAGGGGCCATAGCTCAATTGGGAGAGCGCAACACTGGCAGTGTTGAGGTCGGCGGTTCGATCCCGCCTGGCTCCACCATTTTTATGGTTTTATAGTTACAAGTCTTAGTCCCCATCGTCTAGAGGCCTAGGACACCGCCCTTTCACGGCGGTAACGGGGGTTCGAACCCCCCTGGGGACGCCATATTAGAAACCCATCTACTCATTGAGTAGATGGGTTTTTTTATGCCTGGTGTTTTTAGTGTATTAAGAGCTTCAAAAGTTTTATAGCCTGGCCTTCTTCTTAGTAAAGAGTGTAATGTTATTAAGTTAAAAGAGTGCGGTCTGGAAGTGAGGCTTTAGCCTCGTCTGATTTGTATCTAAGAGGCCAAAGATACGGTGGAAGTATGTATTAGCTCCCACCCTCTTCAGCAAGTGCTAAACACTGCGTGATCTGCGTGATCTGCATGAAATTATAAATTACACAACTGCTCAAGTTGCCTAATATGTCCCATTTTAAATACTCCCACCTCAACCATAGCAACAATAGTTTCGGCTACACTTAAATCCAACTGTTTATCATGAATGTATTGATTAATCAGAATATCATAGAGATAAATGTGTTCACCAAAAAGAGTGGTGTCGTTTAATTCTTGACTTCCATCCATATTACCAACTCCAGCATTAGTCCTGTCAGGTTCATTAGGATCGCGTAACCAAAACTGACGAATTTTTTGAAGCTTATCTTTTTGATTTAGATCAGTATCTACGTACATACAGCTGTCTTAAGCTATAATTAAGTGATGGAAGTAGATTATTTAAGTGTCATCACGTTAAAGTCACTGTATGCAAAATATGGAAATTAAAAAAACTCACGATATTCAATATTATATTCATTGCTTTAAACAACTTCGCCGCGATAGAAGTAAAGGAGATGCACCACATAAACCTATTTTGCTACTTAGCATTATTCAACTGATCGAATCTGAATTTGTCAGCACAAACAAAATTTATTTGACTCCCGAATTAGTCAGTATATTTAAGACGACCTGGTCTCAACTGGTCAATACTGATCATAAGATGTCACTTCCCCTTCCTTTTTATCATATGAAAAGCGAGCCGTTCTGGCACTTAAAAGCTAATGTTGGCTGTGAAAAATGGGTAGAAGCCAAGTCAGCCATGCGAACCTTTGCCAATCTTAATGAAGCAGTTAAATATGCTGAACTTGATGAAGAGCTATTTTCATTATTGAAAGAGCGGCACTTGTGCAATGAATTAAAGGTTTTCTTACTGGATAATTATTTCCCTGAAACTAAGCAGAATTATCCGCACAGTATCTACTTTGATGATTTGAATGAAATAGCACAACAAATTATTGAAGAACCCGCTTCTGACTATCAAAGTAGAATTGAACATCTTGAGCGGTCATTAGATGACAGTGATTTTCAACAAGAAATATTTGTTAGAAGTCATATTTTTAAACGTGAAATACCGAAAATTTATGATAGTACCTGTTGTATTTCAGGGTTACGCATTGATGCAACCATCAATGCTTCAATGATAGATGCCTGCCATATCATACCGTTTGCTGAAAGTCATAATGACAGTATTACTAATGGCTTGGCTTTATGTCCTAATTTACATCGTGCTTTTGATCGTGGGCTTATTGGAATTGATGATGATTATAGGGTGATTATTAATCCGATTTTTACAGAGCCTAATGATAGTCCTTACAGTATTAGGCAGTTTTCTGGGAAGCAGATATTGTTGCCTAAGTTGGAAAGGTATTATCCTGATTTGGGTAATTTAAGACGGCATAGATATGTGTGAACAGCCTGAGATATAGCTACATATGACTAAAAATTAGATTTTAAGAGTTTAATGAAGTTCATACTGGTACATAGTTTTTGTATTGATCTATGTTTCAAAAGCTTGGAGCAAG
>WTAG01000064.1 GCA_013139755.1 Methylomarinum sp.
GGAAAGTTGAAGCACCTAAGATCAACATCACCCGTGTTTCTGCTCACGTTGTTAATGAGGAGCCAGTTGCCTTTATTCAAGAAACCGGTGAAAAAAACTGGTGGACACGTCCAAGCCCTCTTCCCTCTAACATCCATTTATTTGAGCGTTTTGAAGATGTCGACTTAAACCATTACAAAGCTTTATTATGGGTAACTCATCAAGAAATTAGCGATGAGCTATGGCAGCAACTTGATGAAAAGCTAGTTGTTTACCGCCCTAAAGCTTCTTAAGAATATGCAAGTTATTTTAGGTATAGGCTGCGATCGTGGCACGCCCTTACAAACACTGGAAGATGTGATTGATCAAGCCTTAAGTAGCATTAATATTAATCGTTCAGCCGTTTTACAATTAGCCACTATTGATAAGAAAAACGACGAACAGGCTATTTTACAATTATCAGAACAGCAACATTGGCCATTAAATTTTTACTCGGCGCAGCAATTGGCACAAGTAGAAGTACCTAGTCCATCTGCCGTAGTTTTAAAATACATGGGAACCCCATCTGTATCCGAAGCCGCCGCAATTTTGGCCGCTGGTACAGACATGAACAACTTGCTGGTCGAAAAGTTTAAGTTTCGAGGTAATGATGGTAAAAATGCCACGGTGTCTATTGTCAAAGTATAATGGCATCAAATAACTCGCGCTTAAGTCCACCCTTACTGAAGAGGGCTTAAATGAATACATTATTTAGAAGTACAAGCTAAACCTCTCTTCCAAATCTAACTTACCTCTTTATCTAATACGGTCTATAAAAACCATGAGTGGAAAAATATTTTTAGTCGGCTTCGGTCCTGGTGCCGAAGAACACATGTCATTTAGAGCCAAAAGTGCTATCGCTGAATCTGATGTCGTTATTGGTTACAGCACTTACATTAAACTGGTTAAAGACTTACTGGAGGGCAAAGAAGTCGTCAGAAAAGGCATGACTGAAGAAATAGACCGTTGCATTGAGGCTTATGAGCAAGCCAAACAAGGCAAAAAAGTCTCGCTGATTTCTTCTGGTGATATTGGTGTTTACGGGATGGCTGGGCCAACTTATGAAGTATTATTAAATGCTGGCTGGACTCCTGAAAGCGAAATCACTGTAGAAATAGTTCCCGGCAGTACCGCATTATCTGCCTGCGCTTCATTAGTAGGTGCGCCATTAACTCATGATTTCTGTTCTATTTCTTTATCCGATTTATTAACCCCGTGGCCTACCATTGCCCGCCGACTTGATGCAGTCGCGCAATCTGATTTTGTAACTGCCTTATACAACCCTAAAAGTGGCCGACGTACTCAGCAAATTGTTGAAGCACAAAAAATATTTTTAAAATATCGTGATCCTGCAACTCCTGTTGCTATTGTTAAGTCGGCTTATCGCCGTAGACAAGCCATACAATTAGTCCGTCTGGATGAAATGGCTGACCAAGATATAGGTATGTTAACTACAGTACTGATTGGAAACTCATCAACCTATATAGAACAAGGCTTGATGATCACTCCACGCGGTTATGCCAATAAGTATGACAACTTAACCGGTGAAGCTAAACAAGGCGAACAAGCAGGTCGCTCACTATCGATGGGACTTGAAGGCTGGAAATCATGCTTAAACCGTTATTTAGAACAACATCAAACGCTTACATGGGAAAAAATAGCTGACTTTTTTAATGTACCTGTCGGTGAAGTATTATCTGCTGTCACACAAAACACAGCTAATGATTCAGCATCACACAAAGCCATACAAGTTAATCCTAAGCAACTCCAGCAAGCACTACAAGCAAGTGCAAACTGGGGACGTTTACGAGGTGTAGTACGCACTGACTCTGGCGCAGTTGTTGAGTTATTCCTGCATGGAAAAGATTTTGTGCAAAAAGCTGATTGGCTGAGTATTGAAAATGAGGCATTCCATTTACACGTTAATTGGAGCCTGGTTACATCTGCTTATTTTGCCAGTCGTGAAGATAAAACCTATGGTTTACATTTTATTGATCAACATGGTCGTTTAGTCTTCCGTATCTCACTCACTAAGCAAGATGGAAATTTCAACCCAGAGGAATTACAAAGCTACCAACAAGACTGGCAAACTTTCGGTACCAATGAAACGCAGGTGGTAAGCAATGACTGAAGTGATAAAGCCAAAAATGATGGACTACCATCGTCATATTATGATTTGCATCGGTGAAAGATGTACTCAAAATGGTGAAGGCCAAGCGCTATATGACCAGCTTAAAGCTAAATTTAAAGCAGCAGGGCTGGATCAAGGTGAGCTTCGCATTAAAAAATCACGTGCCACCTGCTTTGGTTCTTGTCGATCAGGCCCTTTACTTTGTGTACAGCCTGATGGAGTCTGGTATTATGACGTGACTAGCGAAAAATTAGATCGCATTATTAATGAGCATTTTCTACAGGGCAACCCCGTAACTGAATATATTTATCATAAAAAATAGCATTTAACACAGAGAGAAACGCGTTGCGCTGTCTCTTCTCTGTGTAACGCTTTTAAATTCAACTTGTTAAAGATAAATCAACATTCCTACAAAGTTATAACAAAAGATATTATAAGGACTGCTATTATCGGCATATATCAGACTAAAGTCCGTGACCGTGTGAAGTATATACAAAGGATCAACAGCGTTAACAACCAACATTATTTTGGTTAGGAATTTACACAAAAAGGATTTTCTTTACATCTATGGCAAACTTTAATACCCACGTGTCTATCGCTTTCTTAGGCAGTGGTGGTACAGCGTTACTTGCAATCAATAGCCACTTAATTACCTGGCTTGAAGCACCCTGGCTTATTTTTTTAGGCACAATCGGTGGATTATTACCTGATATTGACTCAGATAATTCAAGACAAGTCAGAATTCTTTTCTTGCTATTGGCAATGATGAGCACCCTCACCTTATTAACCGAGGGCTCTATTTTGCAAGGAATCCCCAGTTTATTTCCATCAGAAAAAGTTATTTGTCATGCCACTGCGCTTGAGTTTTCTAGCTTACTTAGTGAATTATCCAATCAATGTCTTCCTTATTCACTCATCTTAATTTCTCTCAGTGCATTTATTTTTGTACGTTATATCTTATTTTCTTTATTTAGATCGCTTACGGTTCATAGAGGTGTTTTTCATTCTATTTTAGCCGCCTTATTCTTCGCATTATTAACTACTTGCATCAGTTACTACTTTCTTAAACAAGAAAGTCTATTCGCTTGGTTAAGTGGCCTTTTTATTAGTACGGGGTTTATCATCCATTTATTATTAGATGAAATTTACAGCGTGGATTTATCTAACTCAAGGCTCAAACGTTCATTTGGTACCGCACTCAAGGTATATGGCTACCGTAGCTCATTTGCATCAATGTTTATGCTGTTATGTACGCTAGGTTTATATACAGTCGCCCCCTCGACAACACCTTTTATTAACGCGCTACAAACAGCAAACAATAGCACACACAGCGAAAAACCTAATATTGAGCACAAAAGTGCCCTGCCAACTTGGCTGGATTATTTACGCAGTAATTTGAAAAAAGATGATAAAACCAAAGACTCACATCAACAGACATAATCTATACTCTTTCTAAACATCAAAACTATAGATAGTCCGCCCTCTGCAATTAAAAAAAACCGTAAAGGGCTAATTATTGCACATCAATTAATGGCAAGGAAAACCAGTGCTATGACGTGTGTCATGTGTTGCATTATGAATCACTTCAATTGGTGCAAACCCTACTGCCATTAAAACAGTAATACCCAGCAATGCTGCCGCCAGTATTTGGCTCTTTTTAGCCTGAGCAGAAGCATTGATTAAATCTTGTTTGATTGGTGTAACTTGAGACATTTTCCTACCTACTGTATCTATCTTATCCGCCCACTTTATCACAGTTAGAAGCATTTGTATCAATCAAAAACAAACCTATATTAATCTGGTTTTAGTTATTTACAACATTGCTATTTTATTGTTAAATAATTTTTTATTCACAAAATAACCTTGGATAAATCATGAAAACAAATGTAGGCGGTATTGATAAAATTCTTCGCATTGTTGTTGGTCTTGCTGTTATTGCATAGGGTCTAATGGCGAATAATTGGTTAGGAGCAATCGGTCTGATTCCTTTATTGACTGGGACAATCAATTTTTGCCCTTTGTATACCCTGCTCGGGTTTAAGACAAGCAAAGAATAAAAGACAGTTTTAGATGAAGGTCAGCTATTGCTACTAGCCATCTACTGCTTATTATTTAACCAAGCGGCTATAACATCTGGTGCACTGGCAAAATACCAGTGTATATAGGAGACCCGTAAATTTTTATAACGTATTCCTTTGTCACCTCGCGAACAATCAAAACACGTAGGCAAGTCCTCTTCAGATTCTCTTACTGAATAATGAAACTCATGCCCTCTTATCCCACTGCTATCTTCTCTATAACCT
>WTAG01000310.1 GCA_013139755.1 Methylomarinum sp.
TAATCAGCATAGATTTCAATCACTTCAAAGGTTTGTTCTCCCTGAGCGGTTCGCAACTGAATGTTGTCTCCAATCTCAAAGCCGTGATGATAAGCATAAGGCTCAGTCACAAAAACACTGTTCTGACGGTTAAATGTCTCCCATACTTCACTGCTCTGTTGTTTAAAAATAAACCCCTGTTTGGACTTTGTATTGATTTCAAACACAGAAACTTTGCTGAGGGTATTGCCGCTAATTAATTGGGTGCGCAGCACACTGCTGAGCATTTCCACCCCATTCAGTTTAGCCAGTTTTTGTTTCAACAAGTGGTCCGCTGCCGATTTATTAGTTGCTTGCATGTTACCGGATAAATTCACATACAGATCTGCTTGCAAACTGGTTTGTACCCACTCAGAAACAGTCTGACGAAAACTGCCTATCATTAAATCCATCCCTATTGCTGCAGCAACAGCGATCATTAATGTCGCTATCGCACAACCGGTTCGACTTATTTCAGCACTTACCATTCGTACCGGAAACCGGGCTAATACACTGTATGAACGAGACATCATGCCTTCAAATACTTTCATTAGTACCAAGGTAACCAGGGGTGTCAGTAAAGCAAAGCCGAACAATATCAGAAAAATACTAGTCAACCCCAGAGTGACATTGTTGCCTGAATACACAACCAGAGTTACACCACTGAGAATAAAAAGTACAGCCAGCAGAGCGGCTGATTTAATTAACTGGCGAGCATCAGATTCCAATTGTGAACGTAATAATGTGTGATGGGGAGATTGTTTAGTGGCCTCCCAGGACGGTAATAAAACAGCTATTAAGGTTGCTGCTATACCCAGTAAAAAGCTTTTGCCAATTTGTAAGGGGCTGATCATTAATGAGCTACGATCTACTGGGAAATAAAGGGCATTGATGGTTCCTGAAATTAAATGTAATAAGCCATGACCCAGAATAATGCCCAATACAATACCCAAAACTGTACCGATAACTGCCAGCAACAAGGCTTCACTAATAATGATGTTAAATATCTGATGACGGGTCACACCAATCGAACGCAAGCATCCTATTAAACGCCTGCGCTGTATCACCAGAAAAGTCATGGTGTTATAAATTAAAAACATACCCACCAATAGAGAAAGCATACCCAGAGCAGTTAAATTAATTGAAAATGCATGGGTCATTTGCTGCAATGATGCCAGCTGATCATTCAGTGGCATTAATAACACATCAGCGGGTAAAGCCTCGCGTAACTGCTGTAATTTTATGGTCTGGTCATGATCAATAAGCACATCAATAGCGCTGAGTCTGCCCAATAACCCCAATAATTCCTGTGCTGTAGCAATATCGGTAATTATCAAATGCTCTAACAATTCCCCTGCATCATTCTCAGGTATCCAATCGATAATTTTCAACACATGTATATCCGTATCAGTCATTACGGTAAACGGGTCACCGATTTGCAATTGCATTTTCTCGGCAGTTGTTCGACTGATTAAAGCCGTGTTTGGTTCGGTCATTAAGCTCAAATTATCCCCATCCTGATATTGTTGCTGCCAGGCAGATTGAAATGTGTTTTCAATCAAAGGGTCTATGCCGTAGAGTTTAAAAGTGTTTTCAGTTGTTGCAGTGGAGTGTACATATCCATTAATGACTGGCGACAGATGTTGTATACCGTGTTTAACTCTCAAGCGAGTATATAATTTTTCATCCAGCCCACCATCACTAGCAATAATTCTATAGGATGATTTTCCTGATAATAACTGGGTCGTCTGTTTAAATGATGCTAATGAGCTTTCCAGTGCCAGATCGATAGAAACAACAACAGCGACCCCCAGGGTAATCCCGACTATGGCTAAAACCAATTGCCAGGGATGTCGGTATAAGAAGTTGCGACTGGCTTTTTTAAGAAGACGCCTCATATGTTGTCAGCCGCCAACTGTAGTGTTTTATTATTGATTGCAAACACCCTGTCAGCTTGACCGATCACTTCATCACTGTGTGTCGCCATAATAAGGGTCTTGCCTGCGTTTCGAACCAGTTTATTTAATAATTTCAGGACTTGTTTACCAGTATCCAGATCCAGATTACCTGTGGGTTCATCAGCAAGAATAATATCCGGGTTATGAACCAGCGCCCTGGCAATCGCAACCCGTTGTTGTTCACCTCCGGATAAACGATCTGGATAGCTATCAAGACGATTAGCCAGATCCAGTTGCGCCAGTAGATCATTGACTTTTTCCCGATCATTGCGACTAATTGGCTTGATTAGTTCCAAAGGCAGTAGCAGGTTTTCAGCAACCGTCAGGGTCGGGATTAAATTATATGCCTGAAATACAAAACCGATATGATGTCGACGAAACAAGGTTCGTTGATGCTCAGATAGCAGACAAAGGTTGGTACCGTTGACCCGAATATCTCCATTTGAGGGCTGATCTATACCACTGATCAAATTGAGTAGGGTGGATTTCCCGGAACCACTGCGCCCCAACAAGACAATAAATTCACCGGCCGCGACAGACAATGTCAAATGTTTAAAGATAATATGCTGCTGTCCAGATTCCCGATAATCTTTACTGAGTCGGGAGAGTTCAATGACTGGTTTTTTTATCATAATAAAGAACCTGGTTTTGTAACTGATTTATCTTTAAAAGACATGAATCTGTTGATTAATGATAATGCATAAGGCCAGGGTAGATGAATTAGAGCAATGGAGGTACAGAGGAGCATTTATCGGCCAGTCTATCTTCGACGTTACGCAATCAGTTATAAATCTTATTTCATGTCTGCCGCCAAGCTCAGTTGAATGCCACTAACTTGAATAGGCATTGAATGTTATATTTGACTGCGATTATTAAGATAATTCAATCCTTATGCATAAAACTCAAACCGGTCATCGCAGATTTAGCGCATTAAGCCATCTGGTGGTTTTTTTCAAACCTTATAAAATCAGAATGCTAGTGGCGTTTATAGTCTTGATAATTGCAGCCGCCGCAGCACTGGCATTACCCATAGCGATTAAATTAATTATCGACCAGGGTTATTTACTACAGCATAATGAACTGCTTAATCAAAATTTTCTGTTGCTGTTTGTCATCGTTATAGTCATGGCCGTGTTTTCTGCAACACGATTTTATCTGGTCATGTGGATTGGAGAACGAATTGTCGCGGATATCCGCTCGAAACTTTATCAACATATCCTAAAAATGGAACCAGCCTTTTTTGAGGCCACCCGAACGGGAGAAGTTCTGTCACGTCTTACCACTGATACCACACTGGTCCAATCGGTAGTTGGAGCCGGTATCTCTGTTGCTTTACGATGTTCTTTTTTACTCACTGGCAGTTTGATCATGTTATCTGTCACCAATCTTCAACTCACCGCTTTAATCCTGATCATCGTTCCTCTGGTGATACTGCCCTTAATCATCTTCGGGCGGAAAATCAGACGCTTATCAAAAAAAAACCAGGATTGTATTGCCGAGTCCAGTGCTATAGCCGGGGAAACATTCAGTGCCATACAAATGCTACAGTCTTATCTTCTGGAGGACTTTTATAGTCAGCGCTTTAATGCCTCGGTAGAAAATGCATTTGCTACCGCAGGTAAACGATTGACCGCAAGAGCAATGCTGGCAGCATTTGCCATATTTATTGTTTTTACTGCCATGATGGCTATTGTCTGGCTAGGTGCCCAATGGGTTATGGCAGGCAAAATGACTTTAGGGGAACTGGGTCAGTTTCTAATTTATGCCATTATGGTCGCTACAAATACCGCCGCGCTCAGTGAGGTTTGGGGCGATATTCAACGAGCTGCCGGGGCAATGGAACGTATCCTGGAGTTATTGAAATCTCAACCGAAAATTATTTCTCCCAGGCATTCCATGTTGATACCATCGGATACACTGGAAGCCATCAGTTTTAACAATATTTCATTTCATTATCCATCACGACCAGAACAACATGCTTTATACAATTTCTCCCTTGATATTTTGCCTGGCGAAACGATTGCTTTGGTTGGTCCTTCCGGAGCCGGTAAAAGCACTGTGTTTCAGTTATTGTTACGTTTTTATGAGATACAAAAAGGGCACATTACCTTAGGCGGAATTGATATAACAAAGGCCGATATTAAACAACTTAGGCAAGTTTGTGCCATCGTACCTCAGGAAACCTCAATATTCGCAGCAACTGTGATGGAAAATATTCGCTATGGAAAACCAGACGCTGACGATAATGAAATCAGAGCAGTAGCCGTGGCAGCGGCTGCCGATGAATTTATCCAGCGACTACCCGATGGCTACAATAGCTTTCTGGGGGAACGCGGTATCAGACTATCGGGAGGCCAGCGTCAGCGGATAGCGATTGCTAGAGCGATACTTAAAAATGCACCTGTTTTATTATTGGATGAAGCAACCAGTTCTCTGGATGCTGAGAGTGAAAAACTGGTTCAGGATGCCCTGCAGCATTTAATGCAACACCGTACTACCCTGGTCATCGCCCATCGACTGGCAACCGTTTTACGAGCCGACAGAATTGTGGTGATGAATCACGGGGAAATTGTTGCCATCGGTACTCATCAGCAATTGCTTGAGCAAAAGGGTCTTTATGCCAGACTGGCAGCATTGCAGTTTGGTGAAATGGATTAATCTGAGATAACAATAGGCTAAATTAATACGCTGTGGAAATTAAAATTAATTGATCTATGACTATATTGTTATCCTCTATTCAATAACATTATTTAGCAAAACTATTCATTTTTTGTTGCTGAACATAAAAAATGAAACTTTAAAAAACCTCATAACTCTAATTAGTCGTCATTAGTTTTACGACAATTTTTCAGGTCTATTTTTTTATCAGATTGGAGAACATCATGAGAAGAATTTATTTTTTAGTTCCCGATATTAAAACCACTCATAGAGTTGTGGACGAACTACGCTCTGAAGGCATAGAAGATCGACATATGCATGTATTAGCGAAGAGAGACACACCTATGGAAGATATGCCTGAAGCTTCGGTATTTGAAAAAACTGATTTTATTCCCGCCCTGGAGCGAGGTGCAGCATTAGGCGCTTCAACGGGTTTATTAGCGGGTCTTGTCGCTTTACGTTTTGCTGGATTTGCCATTGCAGGCGGGCCTGTGTTGGGGCTTTTGTTCTTTGGCGCCACAATAGGGACCATGGCGAGTGGATTAGCAGGTCTTCAAATCGGAAATTCCAGAGTTAAACAGTATGAAGAAGCTATTGAAGAAGGGGGATTGTTAGTCATGGTCGACATTAGCAAAGAGCGAATTGACGAAATCAGTAAAGGCATTGTTAAACATCACCCAACAGCTGAGTTTGGAGGAATTTAACCAATTTAGCCGCTTTCGTATGAAACAAAAATATTTTAAAGAATATTGCTCCCTGCGATCTTTATCAAATAAAGAAAGTAGGCATCTGAAACAAAACGGCCGAGTCAGAATCGATTTTGCCCCTTTGCTTATGAATTAATTTTTTTACCATTAACCATACCACGAACTGCTCCCATCGGCTGAGGTAACGGAAATATGAAAATCACCGATGCGTACAATATTACTGCCACCAGAATCACTATAGAAAAACCAAACTGCATCGCCAGCAAAACCGTCAGCACAGAACTGATCACCGAGGCACAGCCATTAATCCCCCATGCCCATGGAATCAGATGATCTGCATGCTTGGCCAAGCTTGCTAAAGCTAGTGGCATAGGGAACCCCATAAAAAAAGCCAGTGGTGCAATCAGGCAGATAGTCACAAAAAACCTGATCGACATCGATAAAGCACTACCCCATACAAATATCTCCGGCAATAATAACAAATACCCAAGACTGAATCCGACTATGAAGATTATTACTATTCTCAAACTCAAACGCTGTCCGTACTTTTGACTTAGGCGCTTTGAACTGGCACTACCGAAGCCAGCAAAGACCAAAAAGGCGGTTAAAGTGGCGGCAGCTGCATAAACCGGATGATGTAAAAACAAGATGAATTTTTGCATGAAGGCGATTTCAATCATCAGAAAGCCAAGGCCGATAGTAAAAAAATAAGCAAACACGTGACCGTGCTTAACAGTGCGACGAATATTACGCTTAATGTCATTTAGCCACCACAATGGCCCTAAAATCAATAGGGTACTAGTCAAAATAGCAATGCATAAGGTTGCAAATACAATCAGGTATCCTGTTTCAATCAGACTTGCTCCACCTTTGTGTAGCAAACCGATCATTTCAGGAAATGATGACCATCGAAAAAAATGCTGAAAATATGGTCTATCATCGGTTGCCGGCTGTAGATTGAATTTATATCGCTCAATAAATTGCTGTCTGCCCTCACTCAATAGCGCCTGCGTAGACTGATAAAAAAGAGGAGTCTTTAAAATATTGTAACGATTAACCTGCTCAGGTTGAATTTCAGGTGTATAAACCAAATCAAAATTGCGCTTGCTGGTGAATGTTTCCGCTTCAAGCATCTCCTCCGGGCTGAAAATGCCGTTCTTGATTATCAGGGTTGCAGTTTGCCAGCTACGAATCAATATCAACTGTTGTCTGGCTTTCGCGCCACTGGATTTTTGCAGTACTGTCAACACCGTGTTGAAAAGTTTCAGTGTATCGCGGGGCGGCATTTTCAACCAGCGGGTAATGCTTAAATAGCCTCCTGGTTTCAAGCGCGATAAATATAGTTGTATAGCTTCGGTCGTGTACAAATAACTTTCATTCAAGGAATATAAACCAGCAGTCGATGCATTAAATGAGTCCAGCAGGGTTATCTGAATCAGGCCAAATTGTTGGCTATGGGTATTGAGAAAGTCACGACCATCGGCAATATGAACTGTAACGCCTGGCTGTTGATAAACATCACTAACAAAATCACGGTAACGTAAGTTGGTCAGTTCAACAAACAGTTTATTTAACTCCACGGCATCAATTTGCCCGGCATGATGAAATTGTGCCTGTAACACATCGGTGCCACTACCAGAGCCTATAATCAGTACCCTGTCGGTTGCTTGTAAATGGTAAGGTAGCGCCGAGGTCATCTGGTCAAGATAATCTAGCTGCTGAAGATTGTCAGTCTTACGAGTAATCACGCTCATATTATCGGCATCAGTAAAAATGCCCAATTGCGACAAAGGTTCGCTACCAGAACTGAGACTCATGCCGGGCGCATACCTTAAAGGGATGTGATCACTGGCCAGCACACTGATCACTCCAAGAGGGCTGGATTTTTTCTCTATCACCTGAGTGCCTTTAACCAACAGCATCTGCGATAAACTTTTATAAGGCGATATCTGCAATTGTTGTTGCCATCCTGTTAACCCTAGAAAAGCTAATAGTGTGACAAAGATACAGGCAAAACCAGGCTTGATTGTTTGCAATTCCAGCCCAGCTACGATTGCTGTAAGCAGACCACACAGAATGATATAAAACAATGCTGATTGGGGAAACACTGTATACATTAACCAAACAAACCCTA
>WTAG01000559.1 GCA_013139755.1 Methylomarinum sp.
TAAGATGCAGGATAATGACCATGTCATCAATGAAGTTGATGATGACATAGCCCCCAAAACACAGAATATGGATTGTAACGCTATTTCTGCAACGCCTGAGCAGAGAGCTATGCAGGATGGTTGGAAATCATTTTCCAGAACTGATACAGGCAAAGTGAGAAAATTTAATGAAGATTCAATTCTGGATAGACCTGATCTGGGGTTATGGGTTGTTGCCGATGGAATGGGAGGGCATCAGGCAGGTGATGTAGCAAGTAGAAAGATAATTAATACATTAAATAAACTGAATCTTTCATCTTCTCTGGATTTATCCATAGCAGAAATAACAGCAGCGTTGCAATTGGTTAATCATGAGTTAAAGGAATTAGCGGCCAAAATGTATGGTCAGCAGATTATTGGTAGTACCGTGGTTGCATTAATTGCCGGAAAAACCCATTTTGCTTTTTTATGGGCAGGTGACAGTCGTTTGTATCGACTGCGAGATAAAAAATTATTACAGCTAACCATTGATCATTGTAGTGAACAGGAAGATATTACTGATGTGTTAAACCTGGGTTCAAGCACTGATCTTAAGCAAAATAATGTAATTACTCGTGCAGTAGGCGCTTATAATGAATTGGAGCTGGATTGTCAAGTTGTTGAAATTCAATCAGGCGATATATTTCTTTTAAGTAGTGATGGCCTGGATAAAGAAGTGAGCTTTCAGGAAATAGAACAGGTATTAGTCGAAAATGACTATAGTGATAGTGTAGAGATATTGCTGGAACGGGTTTTGAAAAGAGGGGCCAGAGATAATGTTAGTGTTATTGTTGTTGAAATTAAATAATGGACTTTTAAGGAGTTAGCTAAGGTGGCAATTGATATTGAGAGTTATTTAACGGAAATAGACCCCGATCATGTCTGTGGTGAAGACCTGGAATATGATGCTGAATTTATAGCCTTTGAGCAGGAGGTTCAAGGCAAAGAAGAACAAACTATGGGCGATTCTGTTATTGAAGCGGAGCCACCTAATTGGCGTGAAGTGATTAAGAAAGCAGAAAAACTGCTAACCAGAACGCGTGATTTACGTGTGTTTTTGAATTATTTAAGAGCTTTGACTGAAACTCAGGGCTTATTAGGATTGGCAGATGGACTGCATTTGTTAAACAGTGTGATGGAAAAACACTGGGAGCATATTCATCCTCAATTGGATCCTGATGATGATAATGACCCAACAGAACGTATTAATATTTTAATGGCATTGTGTGATTTTGAATCTTTCTTGAAACCTCTTCATAAAATCCCTTTAATAGAGTCTAAAGCCTTTGGTAGATTCAATTTAAGAGATATTCAAATTGCCCATGGTAGTATTACCCTTTCTAAATCAGAGGAAGAAGCCGAACTTCCGCAATTGGCAACAATTGACGGCGCATTTCAGGAATGTGAAGCAGACACTCTTAAGGCAATGGCTGATTCAGCATCAGCAGCTTTGACTGATCTTAATCAGATGGAATCATTTGTTACCGAGCAAGTGGGTGTAAATGATGCTGCCAGTTTTACTGAATTTAGAACAGTACTAAAGGAAATAAATACGATATTTGCTGAACAGGTCGAAAGAAGAGGTTTAAATGAACCTGCTGTCGAAGAAGAAGATGCAAGTGCTGGTGAAACCGCTGCTGTGTCAACAGGATCGGCAAAATCAGTTAAATCAGCCGGGCCGCCGGGAATTAATAATAATCAGGATGTGATAAAAACCTTGAAAATGATTGCTGATTATTATAAAAAAAATGAACCGTCCAGCCCGATACCCTTGCTATTAGAAAGGGTAAATCGTCTGGTAGGAAAAGATTTTATGGAAGTTATGCAAGATTTGGCAC
The DNA here is from genome assembly GCA_013139755.1 of Methylomarinum sp. Next base: position 1,857 of record WTAG01000559.1, read on the forward strand.
CAAATGGTGTTGAACAAGTTGAGTTTTTGAGTGGTTCAGTAAAGAATGAAGAATAATCGTTGCTAATTAATTTATCTAAAGAGGAGAATACAATGGCGGAAAGTAGTCAGAAGTTTATCGCACGTAATCGTGCCCCTAGAGTTCAAATCGAATACGATGTTGAACTGTATGGTGCAGAAAAAAAGGTTCAGTTACCTTTTGTCATGGGAGTAATGGCTGATTTATCAGGGAAATCCGCTGATCCTTTAGCACCCGTGGGTGAACGCAAAATGCTCGAAATTGATGTGGATAATTTCGATGACCGATTAAAAGCAATGAAGCCAAGGACAGCATTTAATGTACCTAATACCATAACAGGTGAAGGCAACTTAAGTGTCGATGTTACTTTTGATAGTATGGATGATTTTTCACCTGCGGCTGTTGCCAGTAAAGTGGATGGCTTAAAACAGCTACTTGATGCCAGAACTCAGTTGTCTAATTTAATGACTTATATGGATGGTAAAACCGGGGCAGAAGAGTTGATTGCAAATGCAATTAGCGATCCTGCTTTATTGCAGTCATTAGCATCTGCACCTAAACCAGAAGATGATACCCCAGCGACTGATGAAACGGGTGAAGGAGAATAACAATGGCAGAACAAGAAAGTGCAGAAGTTCAAGCGGAAGGTCAAGTTGCCGAAGCGACTGATTTCTCGTCATTATTGAATAAAGAATTTAAACCCAAATCTGAAAGAGCAAAAGAAGAAGTTGAAAGTGCGGTTGCAACCCTGGCAGAATTTGTCTTAAAAGATGCAACGATAGTCTCAGATGATGCTTTAAATTCAATTCAGGCAGTCATTGCCAAGATTGATGAAAAATTGAGTGAACAAGTTAATCTGGTAATGCATCATGCAGACTTTCAAAAACTGGAAGGTGCCTGGCGTGGTTTACATCATTTGGTAAATAATACCGAAACAGATGAAATGCTTAAAATCAGAGTATTGAATATTT
>WTAG01000630.1 GCA_013139755.1 Methylomarinum sp.
AACAACAAGGTAAAGGGTGTTCTTGAAAGGCTCTTTTGGTTTTGTAGTTGCAGGTGTTATAACGCTTCAGTTGGGCTCAGGTTTTTCGGATATTTAACCGCGAATCCAATGCCTAAATAAAGCATCAATGGTTCCATCAGTTTGTTTTAATTTAATCCAAGTGCTGATGAAGTGTTCGAGTATTAGATCTTCTCCGCTTACAGCAATGACTAATGGGGCTCCCTGACGGTTTGCAAAGGGGGTGACTACAACATAATCAGGATTAAGCAGCGTCCAGGCAGAGCCGCCTTCCGCAGTTGTCAGCAGAACCTGATCTTGGAATTCTTTGCGGTTAAAAAAATCGGCCTCGGAATCCAGTTCAGTGACTTTAAAATCAGGAAAAAGATGATTAATACGAGCGGCCAAATTACTTTCTTTGCGTACGCCTGCGAGTACGTTTTTGAGTGACTTAATCGATTTGATATTGTTAAACTGATTACGTTTATGGTCGGGGACAACTAAGGCCAGGTGTACGTCCAGATAACTTGTACTATATAAAATGTGCGTAGAAGCAAGTAATCCGAGATTGGGTGTAATACCTGAAACTGCAATATCAAAATGATCTTCTTCCAGTTGTTGTATCAGGTACTCACTCTCATAAGGTATAAATTCAATGGTGACCTGTAGGTCTTCAGCAAGATACATCATCAAGTCAATGTCAAACCCGACCAGTTGCCAGTTACTGTTGTAAAAAGAAAAAGGCAGGCTATCTTCATGAATGCCTATTCTGATAACACCGTGCTGCCGGATTCTGTCTATTAAATGCTGGTCAGGTGTAAGCGAGACAGGGTTAGGCTGAGAAAGATTGGATACTGTGTAAGGAACGCGATCGTTTAACAGCTGCATTTGCAAAATTTGCGGACTCTGAAGGTCGCCATTAGTTTGACTTTCAAGAAAAGTGCGAATTGCTAGGCCAACGCAAAAAAAAAGTAATAAACTAATCAGTCCGTTGCGGATTAGCATTCGCCACTTTATTTTAAATGAGCCAGTCATCAGTGCTGTGGTCAAAATGGTGAAGGTCATTAAGTGCATGGCACCTGCGACATCCGCAACACGCCCGCAAATCACCCCTACTGTCATGAACAGATTAAAAATATCGTCTGGTATGCGATAAAGATCAAGCAAAAAGGGTATCGCAGTAATCAACTTACCGAAACTTAAGAATAAGCCAACGGTGAGCATTGCAGGGTAGTCAAGGAAATCCAAAGGCCTGTCATAAAACCAGGCGGCAAAAACCACAAACACAAGACTAAGCAATTTGCCCATGTCAGGAAAAGGGTAGGCTAACGGTAGCACTAGATCAGGTATGCGAGCATGTTCAGATTCTGTGGTGACATGGGCATGAAATAGCCGGGTTATACCCTTGATTAGCAAAGGAATGACGACAAATACGCTGCCCACCACAAAAACGGTCAACAACACATTTCTCGATTCGCGAGCGATTTGTCGGTAGCTGAATGGTGTACAACTGATAATCAACAAGGGCATAACCACCAGGGTGGCCAATAATACTGCAGCTATCAGCATGAGTACATACGCCTGTACCCGTCCGAATTCTTCCAGTGTCAGTGTGCCGGCAGCACTGGCGGCGATGCCAAACACACCAACCGGTGTCAACATGACCACAAAACTATTCACCCGCAACAGGACTTTAGCAACATGGTCGAAGTGCTTTAATAAAGATTTATGCTCTTTATAACCAATGCAGGCAGTGCCAAACATCATGCTGAATAAAACCACTGCGGGAACAGCGTTCTCTGTAAGAGATTGAAAAGGATTAGCAGGAATGAACAGTTGCAGAAAATCAATTTTAGATGCATTTTCTACCAGCAAGGAGCTGAAAAAAGCACCATGGTCGAGTTTTGGTAAAGCTATAGACATTGACCATACACTGAACATGCCAATCAGCCACAGAGTTAATAATACTAATAAGCCTTGTCGGGCTAGCAACTGCGCTTCAAAGTAATTAAGTCGACCGATATTGGCGATTAGGGCAAACATAATGTAGGGCAACACGGTCATTTGTAGCAGACCGACATATATATCACCGAGGATTTGCAATTTTGCTGCATATTCACCAAAAAACAAACCAAAAGCGATCCCTAGCAATAGGCTGCCAATAATGTATAAGGTGAAGCTAAAATTGCTGTTATGACGCTCTATTTTTATGAATTTGTCGATCATGGCATATTTGGCTGCTAATGTTATCTACTTAAATAGAGGAGGTAAGGACGATGAGGTGAAAGTTTTCACTAAAGAGTGCGCATGAAATAGTTTGGATAAGTGTAATTGTCGACGTTATTTTTATGTACCTTACCTCAGGTAACTATATCCTAATAATTATTTTTTGCTTGAAAAATACGGTGAGTTAGCTTAGAAACATGCACAAAATAACTGCGACAACTAGCTTGCCTTTTTATCCGTTTTCCACGTTGCCTACAAGGAGGTAGTGAATGCAGATATTGCATGATGCCATGGATGGCATGTGGTAGGGCAACGCAGGAACAGTTGCACCTGTCCATGCAGTCGTTGAATAGCAATAAAAATCCTGCGCCAGTTGCCAAACTTATTCCATGTACGTTCCTTAATATCCATTAATGTTTGTTGTTTCGGTTTTATTGACTTTATTTCTGGGGGCGATCTTAAGCGGCTGTTAATTTTACAAATGAGAATGATTTGCATTTATATTTATTGTTAGTTAAAATTACGCTTTGTTTTTTTGAAGAGCTAATGAAGATGGTTAACCGACAATGTTGTTTTTTTATAATGCTAATTGCCTTTGGTAGTGCTGTTTATGCAGCAGAAGGTGATTTGAATAAACCTCAAACCATGGAGGATATGTGGAAAATTATTCAGGCTCAGCAACAACGTATTGAGCACATGAGTAAAAAGTTGGAGGCTGTTTCCAAGACTTCAAAAGATAACAGTGTGGCAGTGTTGGATCACAAAACTAATGTGTTGGCTGAAGAAGTAGAAAAAATACGTACGGAAATGTTTATTCCAGAAGATATTGAGTATAAAAGTGCTTATGGCTTGGGGCCTGCTGCTTCTAAGGTTTATCAGGTGGGTAAAGGCTTGTCAGTTGGTGGTTATGGGGAATTTAATTATCAGACCGCCGTTGGTGATGAAAAGGCTAAAAAAGATAATGCTGATTTTGAACGTTTAGTGTTATATACGGGCTATAAATTTACCGATAATATTCTATTTAATAGTGAAATAGAGTTTGAACATGGCTCAACGGATAAAAGCGGTTCTGTTTCGGTAGAGTTTGCTGCGTTAGATTTTTTGTTGGATCCAATGGCTAATATTCGTGCAGGTATGGTGTTAATGCCTATGGGGTTTATTAACCAGATTCATGAACCGCCGTTTTATTTCGGGAACAATCGTCCAGAAGTTGAACGCACAATTATACCTAGTACCTGGCGTGAAATTGGTGTCGGCTTATGTGGTGAACTGATGCCTGGCCTATCGTATACCACTTATGTGGTAAATGGAATGGATGCCAAGGGATTTTCATCTTCAGGTATTCGTGGCGGTAGACAAAAAGGCAGTAAAGCTAAAGCAGAGAATTTAGCTTTTGTTGGGCGTGTTGATTATGCACCGGAGCAATTACCTGGCGTGAGTTTCGGTGGTTCGGCTTATTTGGGTAATTCGGGTCAAAAGCAGACATTTGCCGGTCAGCAGGTTGATGCTTTTACACAACTGTATGAAGCGCATCTGCAATGGAAATATCGTGGTCTGGAATTTAGAACCTTGGGTTCCTGGGGACTTATTGATGATGCTGCGGTCTTGAGTGCAGATGCTGGTGAGACTGTGGGTGAAGAAAATTTTGGCTGGTATGCTGAAGCGGGTTATGACATTATGCCGCATTTGTTTCCAGAAACAGCTCAGTACTTAGCACCTTTTTTCCGTTATGAAAGACTGGATACTATTGCTAGTGCACCTGCTGGATTTGCAGATGATTTAACGCAGGATAAAGAGATATTTCAGGTCGGTATGAATTATAAACCCATTCCAAATGTTGTGATTAAGGCAGATTATCGTAATATGGATTCTAAAGGAGGCGATTTGCCAGATGATTTTAACCTGGGGGTAGGTTTTATTTTCTAACAAAGTTAAAGCCGGGCGGTTGGGTGTAATGCCCCTCCGCCCTAATCTAATCGTCTTAAGATGTAAGGTGGTCGAAGCGAAAGCTTGATTCACCTATTCAGATAATTGTCATATTGCTTTATGATAATAAACTTTTTGCTGATATATCACTTCACAACATGTCACTATTAAAGTACGGAAAACAGACAATCTTAGCATTGTCGCTATTTGCAATTATTTTTCCCTGCTATGGAAAAATTTATTACAGCAAAAACGAAGCAATGGAGTTGGCATTTGGCAAAGATGCTACGATTGAAACGTTGTCACTTTTTCCTAATGAGAATGAAATCTCGCAAATTGAAAAGCTGGCACGGGTAAAAATGGAATCGGCTCTGTTCACTTTTTATGTGGGTAAAAAAGAGGGTAAAATTCTGGGTTTTGCAGCGATTGAAAACCATGTTGTCCGCACCAAACCGGAAACTTTGTTGGTTATTCTTTCCCCTGAAGGCCAGATAATCGGGATTCATACACTTGCATTTCATGAACCCCCTGAATATCAGCCTCCGCAACGCTGGTACCAGCAGTTATATCAACGTCCCCTTGAGAAATTGAGCTTTAATGAGGATATTCAGGGTATTACGGGTGCAACGCTGAGTACGCGCTCCGCATTGAATATTACTCGCAAGGTGTTAGCTATTTATCAAATACTTGTAAAGGAAAAGCAGGACTGATGCGTTTTTTCGTAACCGGCGAGCAAAATCGTCAGATGATGTTAAATGCCCTGATTTTAATGTTTCTGGGCTATATCGTTTTGTTGTGGATTAGTAACGGTATGATGTATTTCCATAAAATGGATTTATCTGCTGATTCGGTGATTTCTTATTATCTGGGATCCGAGAAAGACTTTACCCAGCCAAAAAGTTACCAGAGTATGCTGGAAGTTAGTCATTTTCATGTCTTTGCAATGGGTATGCTGATTTTAACGTTAACCCATTTAATGCTGATGACTGATGTGCCAACTGTTTTGAAAATCTGGCTAAGTGGTTTGGTTTATGTATCTGCTATTGCTGATGAAGTAGCTGGGTGGTTGGTGCGTTTTGTACATCCTGCTTTTGCTTATTTTAAAATTACATCCTTTTTACTGCTGGAGTTTTCACTGGCAGCTTTACTGTTTGTCGTCAGTATGTCTCTTATTAAGTCCAGGTATCGTGCATCCTAGCAAGGTCAGGTTTTTTATTTTCAAGCTGGTAGCCTGTTTTAAAGTGTTATTAAAAATAAAAAACAGACTAATCCAATGAGATAGCAGGTGACTAAATTGGCTTTTTGTTCTAATTCTAGTTCATGCCAATAGGTTGACTGTCGTCTTTTATATTTTAAAAAAGAGGTTGAACAAATCCTTTTAAGGCGACGATATAGTTTGGGTGCATAGAAATAGAAACGATAA
>WTAG01000122.1 GCA_013139755.1 Methylomarinum sp.
ATCACCTTGAACTAAAACAGCATTCATTACTCCATCAACATTTGCAATTAAACGTTTAGCTGGGATTAAAGTAGGATGAACTCTTAGCTCAATACCTTGTTCTGTTTTTCTAGCGATACCTAAATGTTTAATACGATAGCCAAGTTCTTCAGCATATTCAACATCAGCTTGGGTAATTTTAGTAATCCCTTCAGTAAAAACTTTATCGAACTGTAGTGGGATGCCAAAAGCTAATGATGCAAGAATAGCTAGTTTATGCCCTGCATCAATCCCTTCTACATCAAATGTTGGATCAGCTTCTGCATAACCTAAAGCTTGAGCTTCTGCCAAAACATCAGCAAAATCACGGCCTTTATCACGCATTTCAGTCAGAATAAAATTACCTGTACCGTTAATAATACCTGCTAACCATTCAATCTGGTTTCCACTTAAACCTTCTCGAATCGCTTTGATAATGGGGATACCCCCTGCAACAGCTGATTCAAACAGCACCATCACGCCCTTCTCACTGGCTTTTTGGAAGATCTCATTACCATGTAAAGCGATCAAGGCTTTATTAGCTGTAACAATATGTTTACCATTAGCTATGGCTTGTAACACAAGATCTTTAGCTAATGTGGTTCCACCAATTAATTCTAAAACGATATCGATTTCAGGGTCATTGATAATCGTAAAAGGATCTGTGGTTAAATTTATACCCTGCGTATCACAAATTCGTTCTCGGCTTAAATCTCTGGCAGAGGCACTGGTAACAATAATTTCCTGACCCGCTCTACGTGAGATTTCTTTTGCATTTCTTTTAAGTACATTAACAACACCACCACCGACAGTACCTAACCCTAAAACACCAATTTTTACCGCTTTCAAATGTAACTCCTAAATTTGTAGAGCGGACTTTAGTCCGCTGTGAATATGCTTTCAAATGGTGGTCATCACCGACATTCCTGTCTAAATCGACATTCGCACATCCTGTGCAGCGGACTAAAGTCCGCTCTACAAAAGGTATTACAAAATACCGTCTTTCTTGAACATGCTCCGAATGCCTCTCAGGGCTTGTCTGGTTCTATGTTCATTTTCGATTAAACTAAACCTGACATGATCATCCCCATATTGACCAAAGCCAACACCAGGAGAAACCGCCACTTTGGCATCGATAATCATTTTTTTACAAAAATCGACTGATCCCATCTCTTTATACTGCTCAGGTATAGGCGCCCAAACAAACATGGTTGCTTTAGGTTTTTCTACTTTCCAACCCAGCGCATTTAAACCATCACAAAGTACGTCACGTCGACTTCTATACATTTCGCAAATCTCAGTCACACAGTCTTGAGGTCCTTCAAGCGCAGCAATTGCAGCAACTTGAATTGGCGTAAACATACCATAATCAAGATACGATTTAATACGCGTTAATGCCGCAACCAATGTTTTATTGCCACACATAAATCCTACACGCCAACCCGGCATATTATAGCTTTTAGATAAAGAATAAAATTCAACAGCAATATCTTTTGCCCCTTCGACTTGCAATATGGAAGGTGCTTTATAGCCGTCAAACACAATATCTGCATAGGCGATATCATGCACCACCCAAATATTATGTTCTTTAGCCACCGCGACTATTTTCTCAAAGAACTCCAATTCCACACATTCACTGGTAGGATTCCCAGGGAAATTAAGAATCAACATTTTAGGTTTAGGCCAAGAGTCAATAATTGCTTCGTGTAACTCTTCAAAGAAATCGACGCCCGGCACCATTTTGACATGCCTGAAATCGGCACCCGCTATCACCACACCATAAGGGTGTATAGGATATGCAGGGTTAGGGACTAAAACCACATCACCCGGCCCTAATGTAGCCAAAGCCAAATGCGCAAGACCTTCTTTTGAACCAATAGTCACGATCGCTTCTGACTCAGGATCTAGATCCACATCGAAGCGATTTTTATACCAGGTACAAATGGCTTTTCTTAATCGAGGGATACCGCGAGAAATTGAATAACGATGAGTATCATCACGTTCTGCCGCCTCAATCATTTTCTCAACAATATGTTTAGGCGTTGGCTGATCTGGGTTTCCCATACCAAAATCAATAATGTCCTCGCCTTCTGAACGGGCTTTAGCCTTCAGGTCATTAACAATGTTAAAAACATAAGGTGGCAGGCGACTTATTCGACGAAACTCTTCCATTAATAGCTCTTGTGTAACGAAGTTTGATAATACATGTAACTATTTAAGCTACTGTTATAAATTGAAATCTTTGCACGAAATAGATTTTTCTTCAGAGCAAGGCAAAAATAGATCGAAAGCGGAGTTTACACGAAGTAAATGAGCATTTTTGATCTATTTCTAACACAGCTATGGAGGAAAACATGAATCGTGCAAAGGTCTCAAATTAATAATATCTCAAAATGAGACCCTATAAATCTTTCCATTATACCCTGATACCAGCCAATATGAGATAGTAAATCAAGTATTAAAGGCTTTACATTTCAAGTACAAATGACTGTTATGCTTGTTGATTCAAGATTACTTTTTCAACACGTTCTAAATCTGCTTGCGTATCCACACCGGCTTCAGGTGTTTTAGAAACCGTTTTTACTAGAATATCTTGTCCGTACCATAAAATTCTTAATTGTTCTAATGACTCTACAGTTTCTAAAACTGAAGGTTGCCAGGAACAATAGTCTTTTAAAAATTTAACTGTATAAGCATACATACCAATATGCCTGAGATATGGCATTGAGTGAGAAACTGTGCCACCTGCAGCAGAAAAAGAGCTTCTATCCCAAGGAATTGCCGCTCGACTGAAATACAAGGCATAACCTGCGTGATTAAGCACCACTTTTACCGAGTTGGGGTTAAATATTTCTTCCGAATCAGTTATTTCAGCCGCTAAAGTCGCTATACCCGCTTGCTGTTGCCCCCCCAAAGCCAGGGCAACATCTTTTATATAAGCTGGTGGGATTAAAGGCTCATCGCCTTGCAAATTCACAACGATGTCTTCATCAGCCCAACCCATTGCAACAGCCACTTCATTAATGCGTTCGGTACCACTTTGATGATTGGGATCTGTCATAACAACTTTAAGACCCAATTCAGTAACGCTATCAAAGATACGCCGATCATCCGTTGCAACCACCACCTCATCCGCCTCAGCCTCTATTGCTCTTTGACAAACATGAGCAATCATCGGTTGCCCGGCAATATCCAACAAAGGCTTTCCTGGCAAGCGAGTTGATCCGTAACGAGCAGGGATAACGACCTTAAAGGGAATACGCATTACTTTGCCAAAGCGTCAATTTCATCATTAGATAATTCACGCGCTTCACCTTCTAGCATCACAGGAATACCATCTCTAACAGGGAAAGCTAATCTATCTGCTTTACATAATAATTCCTGAGCATCTTGTTTATAAATCAAGCTGCTTTTACATAATGGGCAAGCCAGAATATCAAGTAATTTTTTATCCACGTGTTTTCTCTTTTATAAGTGTAAATAATTTATCTATAAAGGGTTGTTCTGGCTTTGCCTTTATAGGCAAATACCAATGTTTTTCTGAGGCAAATGCCAAGCATTTTACAGCATCCTTTTCTGTCATTAAAATCGGCTTATCATCATTAAAGCTAATATCATCAACTAAAAATTGATGATGATCTGGAAAGGCATGAGCCTCAATAGCAAGTTGCTCTTTTTCTAATATATTAAAGAACCGTTTTGGGTTTCCAATTCCTGCAAGTGCATGACACGAACAGCCCTTAAATTCACTTAACAATTTCTGTTCTTTTGTGACTAAATTAACAAGGACATCACCTTCAACTGCCATGGAAAATTCATTTTCTTCACAATCAGCTTCAACACCATTAACAATCACCAGATCAACCTTTCTCAATCGTTCAATCGGC
>WTAG01000037.1 GCA_013139755.1 Methylomarinum sp.
AGGATGTACCGAATGCAGATTTTGCATAACGCTAAAAATGTCAAAATCATAGATGAAGTAAGTTTGTATTGATAGTTACAAAATTAGATAGCGGTCATTTATGATAACTAATTTTAAAATTAGTACCTTTGTACAATAGGCAGCTAGAAAAAAAAATCCTAGAATATCAATAAAGTCAAAAACAAAAAAATTAAAAAAGTTATAGCTAATGATTAATTTACAGATAATTGATAACACAGATCAAATTAAGCTGGCATTGTTAGAGGCAGAAGTAAATCTCTCAATATATAACGATGAAGTGCAGGCTTTAATTGCTGTAGAAAAAATACAGCCATCGATTATTTTCCTTAGTTATAACGTGCGTAAAGAAGAAACAGTTGAGTATATAAAGTTGCTTTTAAAGGCCAGTGAAGATAGCAAAATAGTTGTTATAGCTGATGAGTTAAATGAAGAGAAAATAGTCAATTGTCTTATCGCCGGTGCAAAAGGCTATCAGGATGTAAAACAACTGCAAGTTTATGCAAAAAAACTAATAATAATGGTTGATGCAGGTGAAGCATGGATAACAAGGCGTATGGTAGCAATACTCCTGGACACGTTAATAAAGCAGTAAGAGCGTGCCTTCTGCGTGGTGATCACAAGCAAAAAATTTTATTAAAAACTAAAGCGAAATACTATTCTCAAAAAAAGGAGAATAATTATGACAAATGAAGAAACGGAAAATAAACAAGAAGAATCGTTAAATCTGCAAGATTTGCTTATAGATGAGCAATCCGATGTGCTAAGTGAGTATCTTTCACTATCAATAGAAAGCTTTGGAGAAAACACCAAAGTAAGTGTCACAACGGTAGAAGAAAACCCCATAACCTATTCATCTACCCTAAGTGGCGTGACAGTTGTCAACTTGCAGTACTTGGTAGATAGCAATATAGATTTATTAAGCGAATAAAAAAAACATTAACAACATCAGACTGAAAAAAAGTTAAAAATTAGTACCAAAGTACAATATTAAAACCTTTCTTTATGTGTGGGAACTCAGTTAGCAGCTGGTGAAAGCCAAAATTTATAATACATATTTCCTCACCGGAGGGTAGCATCATGGCAAGTTCAGGTATAGTACAAGCAGTATCAGGCGTTGTAAAAGCAATCGCAGTGGATGGGACAGAACGGATTTTGCAAGAAGGCGATAGAGTCTCGCCTAATGAGCAAATACTTACAGGTGATGCAGGAACTATAGCTATAGAATTCTCTGATGGCACCAGCATGGATTTAGGTCGTAACGCTAATGTTACCTTAAATGATGATGCATTAAATCCAGATGGAGCCACAAAACAAGCGGGGCAAACAGTTGCAGATGCACAGGATGAAGTAGCGGCAATCCAGCAAGCATTAGCCAGTGGAGAAGAGTTTGACCCATCAAAATTAGCAGCAACAGCAGCCGGTGGAGCGCCCGCAGCGGGAGGAACTGGCGAGGACGATGGTAGCACCATCGTTAATGTTGATTATTTAACCCCGGATATGACTCCTGATAATGGGTTTGATACCACAGGTATAACAGTGGGTTTTCTTGAGCCACAAGGGGAGTTTATTTTATCCCCTATAGAAGCAACACCCCCCCCGGCGACTGAGCCCCCGGCAACAGAACCGCCTGCAACTGAGCCTCCGGCAACAGAACCGCCAGCGACAGAACCGCCTGCAACAGAGCCTCCGGCAACAGAACCGCCTGCAACTGAGCCGCCTGCGACTGAACCTCCGGCAACAGAACCTCCGGCAACAGAACCGCCTGCAACTGAGCCCCCGGCGACTGAACCGCCTGCAACTGAACCCCCAGCGACAGAACCGCCTGCAACAGAGCCTCCGGCAACAGAACCGCCTGCAACTGAGCCACCTGCAACTGAGCCCCCGGCAACAGAACCGCCAGCGACAGAACCGCCTGCAACTGAGCCGCCTGCGACTGAACCTCCGGCAACAGAACCGCCAGCGACAGAACCGCCTGCAACTGAGCCCCCGGCAACAGAACCGCCAGCAACTGAACCGCCAGCGACAGAACCGCCTGCAACAGAACCACCTAGCCCAACGCTCAGCATAGCCGCAACCGATGCGACAGCGATCGAAGGCGAAGAAGGCGATATAGTTCAGTTCACCGTGACACGCACAGGCACGACAGAATCTGCCAGTACCGTAAAGTTCACCCTGGGCAGTTCAGAAAACGAATCACTGGAAGCAGCCGACATTGCCAGCATCAGTTACACCGATGATACAGGCACGCATAATGTTTCTGACATAGTCGACTTTATGACAAATGGCGTAGACCTGGTCATTAATGCTGGCTCAAGTACTACACCCATAGTAACCCTGACACCTGTAGATGATGCCTTGGTAGAAGATATTGAAGCGTTTAGTGGCAATATCAGCAGTACGGATAGCAACATTATCATTAGCATTCCGAGTGCAGCCGCTGACTTCCAGGATGGAATAAAGTTATTAGAAGTAACCCCTGAAACTGCACAAGTCAACGAAGCCGCTCTTGATTTAATTAAAGCTGACGAGGATTTGTTTCCAGCTGATGTTATAGGTAGCAACCCTGATAGTAAGGCTGAAACAGTTACTGGGCAGTTGGATTTTTCTACCTCTCAAGGCACTGTTTTTGTTACTGGTATTGTCGCTGGTGAATCAGGGGCGACTCCTAATTCAAATGTTGCTGTTATTATCAGCGGTACTTATGGTTCTATCAAAGTGGATGCTAATGGCAGTTATACCTATACATTAACAAGCAATACTACTCATACAGCGCAGGGAACTGGCTTTGATAATATTCAGGATGTATTTACTTTTGCAGTAAAGGACAGTAATGGCAATATAGCAACCAGTACGATCAAAATTGATATAGTTGATGATGTGCCTCAGGCTTTTGATAATGCAGAGTCTCTTACATTTAATACAATCCTTTTCGATAATGTTATTACCAATGCTCGTAATGCGGGAGATGCAGCAGTTGACGATGTGTTGGGTGCAGATGATGCTTCATTGAAAGCTGTAAGCTTTGGTAGTGATACGCAGGAATTTGTAAACCCAGGGGATGTTCTGCACTTTGAAACAGATAACGGTATCCTCGATATTCGTGATGATGGGGTATACCGGTATCAGGGTAAAAATGATGGTATTGAGACAGATACGTTTTCTGGTGGCACTGAATCAAACTGGAATGGCATTGGTCTATTTGCTTTTAATGATGGCACTGCACACGAAGATGCTAACGGCAATCTAGTTCTTAATGGAGACGCTACAGTGGCATTTGTCAGTAACTCTGCAGATAAAGATGGCGTTGGAGTTAAGGGTACTAATGCTGGACAAAAAACAGATGCTATTGATGATGGTGAAACGCTAGTGCTTGAATTAGATAATTCAACTTTGTCTCTTGATATAACTTTGGGACAGTTCAATTCCAGTCAGGCAACACAAGCCACCTGGTCAGTGTATGACGAGAGTAATAATAAACTGGCATCTGGTAATTTTACTGGAGCCGATTTCGCTTCAAATGGTAAAGAAGCAACCTTGAATATTGCTTTATCTGGTTCAACTGAAATGAAATATGTTGCTGTTAGTTTTGATACTCTTGGCAATGCTAACCAAGGGATTGTAGTTTCTGGATTAAGTTATGATTATGCCAGCCAGCCGGTGATGGATACTTTTAATTATCAGTTAATTGATGGGGATGGTGACATAAGTATGGCCGATTTGACGATTTCTCAGGTTATTGGAGAGATTAATACCGGAGTAGCTACTGAGTAAAAAATCGTAACAAGCTTTTGGATTTAATCATAAGAAATTAGTTTATAAATTAAAACATTTTAGGGCAAGGTCATGAAAACGCGAAAAAGTCACATATTAATTATATTAATGTTGATTCTAAGTTTTGGGGCGGTAAATGCAGCAACATTTCCAGTTTTTAATGGTAATAGTGCAGGGTCTTTTGCAGCGACTGGTACTAATGTGGATATTTCTGGCCAATCTATTTCATGGGGAATAGCTGCAGATCCATTCGGTGGACAGCAATCGTCTTTAACTTATGCTGGTGATAATCCTTTTTCTGTGGATAACAGTGATCCTTTCAAAGTAGGTGTTCTGACATACAATAATACGAGTATTAAGGCAGGAACGGGGATATCAAGTGCTGGAATGGGTATTAATCTTAATTTTACTAATCCCAGTATAGGTCCATTTGATTTTAATTTTGATCTAATTATTAATAATACGCTTAATAATGGTTCTATAAGCACTAATTCGGATACTGTTACATTGATACCAAGCAGTGGATTTTCTCCTTTTTTAGCTACTATTGACGATATAAATTATTATTTTATGGTTTTGGGGTTCATGGATCAGACTGGTAATATTGTTAATTCTTTTTTACAACCTGAAGGTGCAAGTGAATCAGTGGGATTATATGCTCAAATAACTACGGTCAATCCAGTGCCAGCTCCTCCTATTTTATGGTTACTTTTAACTGCATTTGTCGGAATGTTTATTGTTAAAGGCAGAAGGTTTGTTTTGTAGATATAAACACAACAAAAATTAATAAAAACAGGCTGCTACGGTAGCCTTTTTTATATCTGCCATTTATTATTGTATAGGCAGCTAACCATCGAATTATTAGTGTAATGAAAAAAATCTTCGTTTCAATTGCAAGCTATCGAGACCCGGAATGTCAATGGACGGTTAAAAATTTATTCGAAAAAGCAAAATATCCGGAAAGAATATTTGTAGGTATATGTTGGCAATTTATAAAAGATGAAGATTCCCATTGCTTTGAGGTGGATATACGGCCGGAACAAGTAAGAAAGGTAGAATTTAGCGTTATAGAGGCAAAAGGGGCGAGTTGGGCTAAAGTGCAGGCGATGACCTTATGGCAAGGTGAAGATTATATTTTGAATATTGATAGTCATATGCGATTTGCTCAAGACTGGGATGAGCAAATGATTGACATGTTAATGATGTGCCCCTCTGGTCAGCCGGTTCTGTCAACTTATCCAGCTCAATACACTCCTCCTGATCTCACTGTGGATTCAACTCCGCATTTGGTCGCCAAAGTATTTGATAAGAACTCAAAGGTATTGCATTTAAGGTCTTATGAAAAAACTTTATCCGAGCCGAAACGAAGTGCGTTTGTTGCTGGTGGATTTATTTTTGCTGCCTCCGAATTGTTTCAGCAGGTACCGTGGGATCCTGAAATTTATTTTATTGGTGAGGAAATCTCTTTCGCAGTGAGAGCCTGGAGTTATGGCTGGGATATTTATTCCCCGCATATTTGTTTAATTTATCATTATTATTTGCGGACTGATGCAGTTAAAACATTGGCATGATAATAAGCAATGGAATAAGCTGGAATTACATTCGGTTAAGCGAGTTCGACAATAGTGGGAACCGAGCCGAGCAAAGGTTTAAGTATTGACTCTTGCTTTAGACTTGGAGATGTCAGGAGTCTAAATGCTTATCAACATTTTTC
>WTAG01000357.1 GCA_013139755.1 Methylomarinum sp.
CTGCTCTATAATCTGGAAAAGTCTCATCATCCATCCCCATAATAAAAACAATATCAAACTCTTGACCTTTCATTGTATGAACTGTACTTAATGTAATGCCAGAATGCTGAGCTAAAGGGTGAGTTTGTCCTAAAGCCATAGCATTTTTAAATTGATGCAATGATTTGTTATCAGTCTTGCTAGCATAATTATGCCAGTGTTTTAACAATTCATTAATATCATTGATGATCATGTTTTTTTCATTTTCATCTTCAATATTTATATTATCTTTTAAACTTTCAAAACTCCTTTTCAAGTTACTTCCATCATCATTTAATTCAGATACCAAAATGATAATCTCTTTCATTGATTGATCTAAAATTAATGGTGCAACATTCGCCAAATCCACGTTATTACTTTCTATTTTCAACTGACTTAACAATCGTTGTTTGTGTAAGATGTCTTGAGAATTTAATCGAACCCTTAACCCAAGATCGAATATTTTCATTAAATCCGACTCAAAATGAATAGTTCCAGGAGTCATTTTGTAGTAGAAAGGAAGGTTACTTTCTTTCAATTGAGCTTCTAATGTATTAAAAACATATTTGTTTCTTGCAAGCACAACAATTTTCTCATAAGAAATATCACCTTCAATATCATCATGTATCTTTAAAGAAACTAATGAAGTTATCTTGCTAATAATCCACTGAGCTTCATCCCCCTCATCTTCTAAATCTTTTATTTCAAAAACTCCTTTTTTAACTGTTTCTGCAATATTATCGACATCAGGAATAAGTTTTTTTGCCGCAGATAAAACAGCTCGTGATGATCGATAATTTCCATTTAATTCGACAACAGAAGGACTAAAGTCATGAACAAATTGTTTATCCATATAATCAGGGGAAGAACCATTAAAGTGAAAAATGGATTGATTAGGATCGCCCACCATCATAATATTTTTAAATTCACCGTTAGCTAATGCAAGTAAAAATTGATATTGAGCATTATTTAAATCTTGTGCCTCATCAATACAGATAGCAAAAAAACTTCGGCGATATAAAGCTGCTGTTTTTGGGTAATTTATTAATAAACTATAAGCAAGTAATAACAAGTCATCAAAATCTATGGCATTTTGAGTCCGTAAAATATCTTGATAGTTTTGGTAGAGCAAAACGATATTTTCATCATTAGTATGTTGTTCAAGTTCACTATCGGCAATTAATTCACGTTTAACCTTTGAAATATAATTTAAAACACGATATCGATAGTTTTTCTGGTCTTTATTACCTTGTGTTTTGTATGTAACAGCATAAGATGGCGTTTGTTTAATAGCGTGTTCAATTAATTCTAATCTATCTGCCTCTTCTTCAAAAATATGTGGCATTTTTGCAAGACCAATTAAATGACCATGATTTTCTAGAATTGACTGGCAGAAACCATGAAAAGTCCCAACAAAAACTCGTTTCTCTATTTCTGAAATATCACTTAGCCGCTCCTTAATTTCTGCACCCGCTTTATTGGTAAAGGTGAGTGCAAGGATTTTTTTATTAGTCTTACCAAGTAAATAACGAATTCTTTCAGTTAAAATTCGTGTTTTACCACTTCCTGCACTGGCTTTAACATAGACTGCACCATTTTCTGCAAAAACAATTTTTTCTTGTTTTGTGGATAAATCGATGTGAGATTTCATGATTCCACCTCCATTTTTAAAACAATGCTTATTTTTCTAAATAGCTCTTGTACCTTTAGAGGTAAAGCTGTGCTATTTTGTATTATTTTTTCTGCAATAACTGGTGAATATTTTGTCTTACCTTTTGTAATAACATCATATAAAGCATCATCACTAAATTCACTTATCTCCCTTAATCGATTAGGTTCTTTTACTGTACGGTGTTGTTCATTTTCATAATCATCAAAGAAAGCAATGGACTCTTTGATTTCGTCTGTAAAACCATCACTAATAAGTTGTTTTTCAAAATCATTCCCGTCATCAAGAAAAACAATGCACTCATTTTCACTTTTTGTTGGATCACACTTAGAAAACTGACGTTGAACACTTATTTTTACTTGTTTTTCTTGTGTGTTTTCAGCATCACTAAAAATAAGCCAAGGAATTTTTAAAGCTTCTGCAAAACGTAAAAAGGATAAATAACCTTTATGCCCCCCAACTCCAACAAAATCTAACCCCATTTCAACAGCTGTTTTATTAAAGTACTTTTCAGCAAAAATAGGTAATGCCTGCTCTTCACTTTCCCCTTCAAAAAAAACAATGACTTTGGAAAAGAATATCTCCCCTCTAGTATTGATAACTTGTCTGTTTATTTTTCTGATTTCTTCTGAAGTTAAGATATTAGTATCTATTTGACCACAAGTGACAGTTTCACCTTTGTAAAAGCTACGTATTTGACTTAATTCAGCGGTAGCCGCAATATAAGGTGAATGGGTAGAAATAATTTTTTGCCCGACTATTTCATCTATTTTCCCGTAGAGTTTTTTCTGGGCATTAGGGTGTAAATGAGCCTCTGGCTCTTCAATAGCGAGAATAGGAAAAAATACAGATTGTTCTTTCTCAGCATTAATGGATAACAACGCAATAAATGCCTTCAATGTAAGAAGTGAAGACCAACTCCGAGTCCCCATTCCATGATATTCCATTGAGAAAGGTTCTTTTTGGTCGGAATAATAGATTGTTAACCCTTTGCTCAAATCTCGAATTTTTTTAGTGAAAGGCGTGATTTCTATCCCTTCGCTATGGGTATCCATTGCCGTATCAAGTTCCTTTAAACTTGTTTTAATATTGGATAAAATATGACTACTGCTAACCGCTTTTTCATTAAGAAATTCTATTTGTTCTTCAATATCTTTAATATCATCTGTTGAATACTCAATTTTAGACAGCATCTTACCGAGATAAGAATTTCTTAATTTTGTATCTTCCAATATGTCTCGCTGTGCATCCATGTAGAAAAATGGCATTTCGTCAAAATGAAACCCAAGTTCCTTTCCATTATCGACATCAAACCAGTTGATGGCATCTTGCTTAAATTCAGGCCAAATTTGTAAAATATGCTGTTGAGTTTTGAAACTATTATTTATTGAATCAAAAGTAATGATTGTTCTGAGAGGGACAAACGCATCACCAGAATCATCATTACGGATTCTGTCAGTGGTAAACAATACTTCCCAGTCTTCTGAAAAATCTTCATTTCTGATACCATTGTCATCAGTAGGTACAATCAAAAGATCGATGATTATTTTCTCGTTAGTTGTATTACCTTGAATAAAAAAATCATCTTGTGAAATAAACTGACGGTTACCTAACGCTATCTGTAATGCTTTTAGGAAAGAGGTTTTCCCTGTATTGTTCATACCTGTCAAAACAGTAGTTTTTTCAAGCTCAACTTCAATATTTTTTAGGCCTCGAAACCCTGAAATGCGAACAGTTTTTATTAAAATACTCATACTATATGTCTAATTATATTCTTTGGTAATTCCCTATAATTTAAAAATATAAAGGAATATTTAGGGACGCATTTTAAGAAGTTTATTTCTTAAATTTTATCATGTATTGCTTACACATTTATTCCCCAGACTTGATTCTATAATAAAATATCAAAGCATTTTTTACTGCTGTAATACTCTCAATTTATTTACTTGCCTGGTCAAACCGAAATAACTCCCTTAATATGCTCATGCGCCTGATAGCCCTCAATCTCAAAATCATCATATTGATAATCAAAGATAGACTCTGCTTTTCTTTTAATCTTTAACACAGGCAAATCATAAGGCTGACGAGTTAATTGTAATTTGGCCTGTTCTTGATGATTTAAGTACAAATGCACATCCCCTCCCGTCCAGATAAAGTCCCCCACATCTAAATCGGCCTGCTGAGCCACCATATGGGTCAATAAGGCGTAACTTGCTATATTGAACGGCAAACCCAAAAACGTGTCACAGCTGCGCTGATAGAGCTGGCAAGAGAGCTTTCCATTGGCTACATAAAACTGAAAGAAGGCATGACAGGCGGGTAATGCCATTTTATTGTTCTTTACATTTTCTTGTGG